>JAQWJE010000026.1 GCA_029248525.1 Candidatus Binatia bacterium | reverse complement strand
AGGTCGCCGGTTCTGGCGCTGCCATCAAGCGCGGCTATCTCTTCGTAGCCGGGGAACATCCAGGAGGATCGCAGCGAGGGGCGACGCAGCAGCCTGTCGGTGGCGCTCAGGACGCTGACGTTCATGCTCATCTCCGGTTTGGGCCGGTTCTCTGCTTCGTCCGGAATGAATCGTGCGGCGAGTCCACCCATGATCTTGGCGGTATCGGCCTCGCTCGGACAGTCTCCACTTTCGCCGTATTGTTCCCGCACTTGCGCCATTTTTTCGAGGAATGCATCGGCGCAGCCGGCGTTCTCGACCGCGCTCTCGGCGTTTGCCCGCAACGTGCATCGCGCCAGTTCGCGCTGGGCTTCACCCAATTGGATCTCGCAAGGGCTCAGCGCCTTTGCGGAGTTTCCGCAGCCGGCCATGCTGACAACGGCGATGAACAGGACGAGTCGTCCGATTTGGCTGTGGAAAGTCCCGCCGCTGCGGGGTGAGGTTCCGGGTTTGAGGATGGGGTTGCTGGTTCGAAAAGATCTGCGTATTAACCGATTTCTAGACCATATAGAGGCCCGAACGCGCAAGTGTTGAGATGGCCCCCCACCAAAATGAATCCGGGTCTCCCCGGCATGGTCGGGGCGGGATCCGGCGCGTTTGGCCTCCTCAGAACGTATAGGAAAGCTCGGCCCCGAACGTGCGCGGTACCCGATAGAAGCGGTTCGCCACGCCGAAGGTCGCCGAAAGCGGGGTCACGTAATCGATGACCTTTTCGTTGAGCATGTTTTTGGACCATAGGGCGACCTGCGCGCGATCATCGAGGAAGTCCCACGAGAGGCGGCCGTTCAGAAGGTTGACGCCACCTTGGCGGCCCTGCAGCAGTTCGCGCCCGGAGTAGTAGATCTCGGATGTATAGGCCCATTCCAGCCGCGGCGTGATGTAGCCGTCGAGCATCTGGGCTCCAGTGACCTGCACCGGGAACGAATGCTGCAGCGAAACGAAGGTCTGTAGCTGGGGAATACCGGCAAAGCTCTCGCCGCTTCGATTGATCTCGTTTCCATCATAGTCCGAGATCGCCACCGGGAAGTTGTCATACCGGGCGTCGACGACTCCTACCGAGCCTTGCACAACCATCCCGTCGATCGGTCGCGCGAGGAGCTCGAATTCCAGCCCCTTGGTCGTTGCCTGGGCGGCATTCTGGGTGATGCGGACCAATTCGGGGACTCCATCGCCGTCCAGATCCCCCAGATCCTGAATACTGGTGACCTGAATGTCGTCGTAACTGCCGAAAAAGAACGAGACGTTGGCCGACAAGCGTTGGTCCAGAAAGACGGTCTTGGCACCGATCTCGAAGTTGTCGAGGATCTCGGGGCCGAACGCCGGCAATTCCGCTAGTTGGTCGTCGATGCGCGGTCCGGGGACGGCGTTGAAGCCGCCTCCTTTGAAGCCCTGCGAATAGGTGAAGTAGCCCATGATATGATCGAAGGGCGAATCATCAAGATAGCGCTCGGGCACGGTGGCCGCGATGCTGGCCATCGGGGTGAAGCGCGAAAACAGCTGGCGGCCGGAGCCCGCAAAGGTTTCCTCACCTGTCTCGACAGCGTACTGCTCTAGCGACGCCTGTTTCAGATCTTCGCTGTAGCGCAGGCCGGCCGTCGCACTCAGCCAATCGGTGACGTCGAGCGTTGCCTGGGAATAGACCGCCCAGTTCGAGTTGTCGGTGCCGATAGTGGCATAGGTGCTGCGGGTGATGGATGCGGGTACATCGCGCAGCTTGATGTCGGTTGTGGTGTTGGTGGGTTCGGTGGCATTTTCCCAGAAGACGAAATAGCCGGCCACGAAATTCAGGCGATCGTCAAGGGCGCTGCCGTTGACCTGGAGTTCTTCGGAGATCTGTCGCGCAGTTCCTTCGCCGCCATTTGTCGGGATTCCGGAGGGCGCGAATTCGCCGCCAACACCGAGGCGGTCCACGGTCGGTTCGATTGTCATATCGGTGTCGCCGCGAAAACGGTTGCGCTGTTCGCGCCACGAGGTCAGAAATTTGACGCTCAAGTCCTCGATCGGACCCACGTCACCAATCTGGTAGGTGGCGGTGCCCCAGGCGCCGTAGCTGCGCAGGTCAAAGAGCATCGGGACGTTCGCATTGATCCGGTAAGGCTTGCTGGCGCGACAGGCGGCCTCGAGTCCGCGCGATTGCAGGCCGCTTTCGCGCACATAGACGCAACGGCCGCCGCGGTTACGGTTGTGTTCGCGCGTCCAGGTGCCGCTGGCGTCGATGGTCAGGTCCTCGATCGGTTGGAACCGCAGGCTTCCGAGGAAGGCTACGGAATTTCGATCGGATTGATAGAGGTCCTGTGTCTCGTTGTAGACATAGCCGCGGTCGTTGGTGGTGGCGACCGAAAAACGGCTGGAGAGCCGGTCGCGCAGCCAGCCGATATCGATGGGGATATTGACCATGGCGCGGGTGGTCACCGAACCGAAATTTCCGGGCCGAACCATCGCGAAAGCCTCGAGCTGATCCTGCGGCTTTACGGTGGTGATATTGATCGCTCCGCCGACAGTGTTTTTTCCGAAAAGCGTTCCCTGCGGCCCGCGCAGGACTTCGATCTGGCCCACATCGACCAGATCCATCAGGGATCCGAGCGCGCGGGGCAGAAAGACACCGTCGACATAAAGTCCCACACCGGGCTCAAATGCCACGCCTGCAGTCGAGGTCCCCACGCCGCGTATGCGGATCAGGGTGGAGTTGCCGTTGATGCCCGAGTCGATGCGCAGGTTGGGCACCAATTCCTGGATCCCGTCGAGTCGGTTGATGCCGGACTCACGCAGGACCTCGGCACCGAGTGCTGTGATGGATACTGGCGTGTCCTCGAGCAACTCCGCCCGTTTGCGCGCGCTGACCACGATCTCCTCGATCCTGGCTTCGCGTGTCGGGCTGACTCGGGTGAGCGATTCTCCTGCTTGGGCTTGCTCGACTTGTTGGTCCATCGAGTCGACCACCGCATCTTCGCCGCCCAGGGTGTCGGTTTCTTCGATCGCCTCCATGTACTGGATGTCCGAGGCGGGGGTGCTTTCCGATTGGGCGTGAGATTCTTGTGGTACGAGCAGGGCCGCCAGCAAGCTGAATAGAGCGGCCCATGCGAGCCGGCTCCGGAGGAATCCGGGTTGGGTAGCCGATGGACTTTGAGGATGAGTCTTATTCACGATTTCTCCCAAGTTGGTGCTCCAGCCAAAAGGTTTCGAAGTGGTTTGTTCGGCCACTTTCGTCAAGAAGAACTTCGAGGATATTCGTTTGGGTTTGCCGAACTTGTCCGTTTTCGGGCTCCGCGTCCAACGCAATCTCGGTCAGGTGCAATGCTTCGAGTATTCGGCCTTCGTCCAGTCTTTGCTGCGCTCGTGCCGCGATCGCGGATGCGCCGCCGGCCATGGCGACCAGTTCGGGATAGACCTCGTTGCGCGGCAGCGCGTAGATCTCGGAGGTCTGCTGCAGATGGAACCAGCCGGTATAGGCCTCCCAGATACTCCGCACCCCCCAGGATACCTTGCCGTGGGGTTCAGGCAGGGCAAGGTCGGGCGGCAGTTGGATCTCTCGCATCAGCGTATGGACATCCTTGCCCGCATTCATGCCATCGAACACCGCTTGCTCCACATAGGCGATGGCGTCACGCATACGTCGCAGGCCCGCGCGGATCCTTTCCTTTCCTTCGATCGGGGCAAAATGGCTCGGCACAAGCATTTCGGGATCGAGTTCCAGAATTCTGTCGAGCGAATCCATGTAGGGTTTCGGAAATCGCGCTCTCTCGCCTCGCATGGACGTCAGGTTGGGCCACATGGGGAAGGTGGTTCCGAAAAGATCTCCGGTAAACAGGATCTCCTGATCGGGCAGCCAGACCGAGAGCCCGTCGGCTCCCTCGGCGCCGGGTGTCGGGATAATCTCGAACCGGATCCCGCCCTGTTCGAAAGCGTAGGGCTCGTACAGCACGCGCGTCGGCTCAACCGTCGGATAGAGATGTTTGACCAGCCCCGAGAGGATCCCGGGGACAGCCGGGGTGTGGTCGGGAAAAAAGATCGCGTTGCGCGACATCAGAAGGGGCGAGAGTTCCTTGAGGTAGCGCTGGTTGTGCGCGAATTCGGCATGAGCGACGATTTCGGTCTGGCTGTCGGCGAAAGAGTCGGTCGCACTATAGTGGTCTGCGTGCGCATGGGTGAGCACGACATGGCTGACCGGGCCGGGGATGATCTCGAGCAATTGTTCCTGCACCTTCGGCTGGTTGGAGAGGCCGGTGTCGACGATGACGGTGCCTTCGGTCGTCACGATCGCTTGTGCATTGGCCGTGCCGCGCGACTGGAAGACGTTCGGAGCAATCTCGATGGCCACATTGAGATCCTCACCCAGATCGAAGAGCTCATGAGTGGAATTTCTCTGCGCGCCTTCCTGTCCAGCCCCATCGATTTCCGCAGAGGGCGATGGCTGACATCCGAACAGAACGAGCAGGACCAGTAGCCGGCCACACGTCATTGGCAAAGTCCTCCCTGCAGAAAGCTCCAGGGCTCGCAGTCATAGATCAGGCGGCCACCTTCGCCGTGCATCCAGTCCAGGGCGGTGAGAGCCCCTTCGGGCGGCATGCCGGGTGCGGGTTCGGGCCCGAGGGATTCGATCGGTCGGGGGTAGGTGGCCCAATCCAGAGGGGCCCGCCAGCCGGGGGGTGGTACCAATTCCGAACGCGTCCCCGAGACCGGGTAAAGAAGGCGCCAGCGCTGGATGGCATCGGACATTCGCGCGACCACTTCGGGATTGGCCGCCGCCAGATTGTTTCGCTCATGGGGGTCATCGTCGATCCGAAAGAGGTAGTTGGTGACGTCCGCCGATAGAAAGCCCTGCTGGATTTCCTGCACCAGTTTCCACTCGTCGTCGAACGCCGTGAAACTGAACGAGCCGCGGATCGGCGTTTCGGAAGTGAAAAAGAGGTAGTCATCCAAAGCAGGCGCTTTGCCCGTGCCCTGGATGGCGGGCCATAGATTCCGCCCATCCAGCTCCTTTGCGGCACCGGACGAGACTCCTGCGGCGGCAGCCAGGGTGGGAAAAACGTCCATCACCGATGAGATCTCGGGGAACTTTTCGCCTGCAGGAATCTCCTTGGGCCATCGCATGACCGAAACCACCCGGATGCCGCCTTCGAAGGTATCGCCCTTGCCACCACGCAGCGGCGCATTGTCCGCGCCGCCTGTTGCGTAGGCTGCGCCGCCATTGTCGCTGAAGAAAAGGACGATGGTGTTGTCGGCGATCCCCTGCTGGTCCAGCGTGTCGAGGATTTGTGCGATTGCCTGATCCATCGCGTCGACAACCGCGGCATACATCGGTCGGGCACTGGGGCGGAGCGTCAATTTTCCGATCATACGGGATCGATCGGATTCGCGACTGCGAGTCGGTTCGCGGTCGTCGACCAGGTCGGCATATTTCTCCTGCAAGTCTTCGGGGGCGTCCAGCGGCGTGTGGGGAGCAAGAAACGGGACATAGAGAAAGAAGGGTTTGTTTTTGTCCCGGTCGCGAATCCACCGAGAGGCCTCTTCTCCCATCAGGAACGTTTCGTAGCCTTCATCCTCGATGCTTACGCCGTTGCGTTGAAAGTCTCGTCCCCCCTGCGCGGCAAACGGAGGGAAATAGCCGACCTCGGTATGGAGGTGGCCGTAGAAGTGCTCGAAGCCGCGCTCATTTGGGTGATAGGTTTGCTGAGAGTGGCCGAGGTGCCATTTGCCGACCATGGCGGTCTGGTACCCGGCGGCGCGGAAGCTTTCGGGCATAAAGTGTTCGTCGGGATGAACGCCATTGTTGCGCCACGGCATGATCACGGCGTAGGCGATGCCGAGCCGCATCGGATCTCGTCCGGTCATCAAGGCCGCACGGGTGGGTGAGCAGATGGGTGTTGTGTAGAAGCGTTCCAGTTCAAGACCTTCCCGGGCCAATCGATCAAGGCCGGGAGTGTCAATCGGGCCGCCGTGGAAGCCCACGTCCGCCCATCCCAGATCGTCGGCCAGCATGACGATGATATTGGGCCGGTCCATGGCCGGGGCCGCGATGGGGCGGGCGGGAGTGAGCAGCAGGCTGCACACTCCGAGCAGAAAGTAATTCCATGGAAACCGCAAACGATGACCTCCCCGCCCCGTAGGGGCGAATTCGAACTTCTGGCTCTGGTAAAGGAACCCCATTGATACTAGAGTATTAAATATGTCAAGCGGTCGTGATTCGGAGGTGCAGCAGAGGGGTGATGGCACCGGGCAAGCAGCGCGAAGGGAACCCGGCACCGCGACGCGGGATCGTATTATCGCGGCTGCCGAAGAGCTCTTCGCCGCCCGAGGCGTCGATGCCGTATCGTTGGTCGAGATTGGTGTGGCGGCAGGGCAGAGAAACCGCTCGGCGGTTCAATATCATTTTCACGACAAGGCGGGCATGGTCGCGGCTGTCCGGGCCAAACATCAGCCGGCGATCGAAGCCCATCGCATCCAGCTTCTGGAGGAACTCGAAAGCAGACCCGCGCCGCGGCTGCGCGGGTTCGTCGAAGCTCTGGTGTATCCACTGGCAGAGCATGTGCGATCGACTCCGGGTGGGCGGGCCTACCTGTGCATGAGTGCGGGTCTTCTCGGACACCCCGAATACTCGCCGATGTCCCGGGAAAGCACGGCCAGTCCGACAGCAGTCCGCTTGATGAGCCATCTGTCCGAGCGCTCGCGGCGCCTGCCTCACGATGCCGTGGGTCCAAGGATGTTGCTGGTGACCGGTATGCTTTTTCATGGGCTGGCGGACCATGCCCGCGGCCCGTCGTCTCCTGCCTCGGGTGACGAAGACCAGTGGCGGCAGATCGTCGAGAACCTGGTCATTTGTATTGTGGCGGTTCTGAAGGCTCCAGAACCTCGCCAACCGCAAGGGCTGAAACAGTCGAGCGGCAGCGGGGCTTCCTCTTGAATCTTGCTTACGTGAACATCTTCGTGAGTGACCTTGATCGAGCCGTCGACTTCTATGAAGGCACGCTGGGCTTGGTGCGAGTCTCTTATGAACAGGAACACGGTTATGCCGCGTTCCGGGCGGGAGCGATCTCGCTCGGGCTTGCGGTGGCCGAGCCCCGGCAAGACGAACTTGTGGGTCGGCATACCGGAGTGGGGCTGGCGGTTGCGGATCTCGAGGCCGAGCACGCGAGGCTGACTGCTTTGGGTGTGACGTTTTCTCTGCCTCCGACGCGGCAGCCCTGGGGTGGCTTCATGGCAATGTTCGCTGACCCGGAAGGGAATATCTTCTATCTCGATGAGGTCGCGGTGATGCACTCGGCGTAGGACCAGAGGCTATCAGAGGAAAAATCTACCATGTCGAAGCCGCGAGAGGATGTTCTGCCGACATACAATCGTGTGGCGACTGGTTGGGATCTTCACCGGGATTGCTCTCTTTTCGAGAAACCTTACCTGGATCGATTTCTCGCATTGGCGCCGGGCCAGCGCGTCCTCGACCTTGGCTGTGGTTCCGGGCGCCCGATTGCGGCCTATCTCCATGGCCAGGGTGCGGCGGTGACTGGTGTGGACGGCGCATCGGGAATGACCGCAATCTTTCAACGCAACCTGCCCGATTGCGAGGTGCTGACCGCGGATATGCGAGGATTGGAACTCGGGAGGGTCTTTGATGCCATCCTGGCATGGGATAGCTTCTTTCACCTTCCGGTGTCTGACCAGATCGCGATGTTTCCGGTCTTCTCCCGGCATCTGGTGGCAGGCGGCGTCCTCATGTTCACCTCAGGGCCGCAGGCAGGCGAGGTCTGGGGCACCGTGGAAGGCCAGTCGGTCTATCATGCAAGTCTGGATCCCGCGCAATATCGATTTCATCTCAAAGCCTCGGGAATGTGCGACCTCTCCTTTACCCCCGAGGATCCGTGTTGCCAGGGACGATCGATATGGATCGCGCAAGCTTGATGGCCTGAGTACAGTCGCGGGTTTCAGGCTGTTTCCCCGAGCCGCCTGCGCGAGAAGTGGCGTCAGGCGGTTCGATCTTGAGGTTCTGGATTGACGGGAGACTCCGCCGGAAGGCCCGACCAGGAGGTCGGATCCAGCGCGCCGGCCGCAGGTCGGATCTCGACGTCGATCCCGGTGAGGTGCGCCATGCCCGAGAGGCGTTCGATCCGTTCGGGCCCATCCGCGGCGAGCAGGTTGACGTTCACGCCCGAGGTGCGACTCGCCACGCCCAGGCCGTCGGCATGTTGGTGGCCCCAGCCGTGCGGCAGGGCAACCGATCCGGGCATCAGATCCTCGATGATACGCACGGGCACGCGCACGGTGGCGACTGGCGAAATGACATCGGCGAGGGCCCCCTCGGCGATTCCGACCTGCGCTGCATCCTGGGGGTGCATATGCAGGT
>JAQWJE010000025.1 GCA_029248525.1 Candidatus Binatia bacterium | reverse complement strand
GTTCGGGAGTCTCATGCAGATGCCCAACGCTACCCCATCCTGACTCGCCACCGAAGAGAGGGAGGGCCGCATTGGGCCCCCACCTCCCAACAATGGTCGAGACCGCGTTAGCGGCAGAGCAACGCGGTGCCACTTCCGTTGGTCGCACAGAAACCATTCGCCGTTGGCGACGGCAACTCAAAATCCGTCCTCGCGCATTGATCGAGGAAGCCGGCCGGGTCGAGGCTGATTTCCGCCTGGACCACGCTCGAATCGATCGCAACGGCCGCCTTGTTGGCGACGACCTTGACCTTCACGAGGCCCGGAGTCTTGTTGTAGACGGTCTGGATCACGACGGTCTTGAGGCCGTCGGCGCGGTTCTTGGCCTTGTAGGTGAATGCGGTACCCTTGCTATTGCGTTTCCAGCCCGACTTCGTTGCCTTGTCGAAGGCTCCCGCTTCCGCAAGGGCCGACCACAATGTCGGCTGGTCCGACTCCGTATCGAGCAGCGAGACAAGGAAGCCCTGTGCTATCGGATTGATCGCAGGATCCGGAAGGTTCGTGGACTCATTGACGGGTACCGTGAACTCCGTCTTCAATACGATCTTCTGCTCGCCGACTTCCTTGTTGAGCTTGACGACCTTCAGCTTGCTCCGATCGAGATTCTCGGCCCGGCAGTTCGGGTCGCCGAATGCGTAAGTGCTGAAGTGGTTGACCTCGAAGCAGTACTTGTTCTCCGTGGCGCCGCAGCAGGCTCCCAGCGTTGACTCATCGAAGATGGGGTTCCCCGGCTCTTCGACCGGGGGATCCGGCTCGTCGTAGCGCCGGTTCGGGAGGCCGGTATTGGTATGAAGGCCCCAATCACTGACAAACCCGTTGCCATCGAAAGCTCCGCAGGGTGCCAGGCTGCACTTGTCAGCGAGCGCGAACTCGCCATTGATCGCGTCGACATGGTACGGCTTGATGTTGGCTTCGGTTACCCTGAAAGCGTAGCCTTCATACGTGTCAAGGAATCCGTTGTCGTCCG
The DNA here is from genome assembly GCA_029248525.1 of Candidatus Binatia bacterium. Taxonomy (NCBI): domain Bacteria; phylum Candidatus Binatota; class Binatia (SeqCode); species Binatia bacterium. The sequence goes on along the minus strand of JAQWJE010000025.1, from coordinate 2,623 downwards.
CGTCGTTCCAGGTCATGCAGATTTGGAGCGGCGCGTCGAAGGTGACGCCCTCCGGTCCGAAATCCCAACCGGCAACGTAGCGCCCGCCGCCCCCACGGACAAAGAATTCGTCGTTGCCCTTGGTGACCGAGTCAGCCGAGATGCTGGTATCCTCGTCGACGGCGCCCGAAGGAATGCGCATGGACATGGAACTGTTGGCACCTGTCGCGGTAAATTCCGTGTTCCCGGCGGGTCCGCCACAGCTCTCGCCGGCGGGGCCGACCGAAACACCGGTACCGACCTCCTCGCAGCATTCATCCGGAGCGTTGTAGTCGAAGACGGCACAGGCCGGATCAAGAGCCAAGGTTACCTCGTCGTTTGCCGGACAGACGTCGCAGACGTCGCCGCACTCGGGCGCACCGGATTGGTTCCATGGTGCTACCGCTCCACCGCAATCCCCCTCGGTATCGAGTTGGTCGGGGTTGCAGTCGTTGGTGCAGTTGTCACAGGCATCAAGGATGCCGTCTCCGTCGGAATCGATGTCGTCGGCGACATCGATGAAGCCGTCTTCGTTGAAGTCGATCCCGGCGCTGGTTGCCGGAGAGGAATTGTCGCAGCCGCCGCTGCCGTCACAGAGGTCGGCGCTGCATGCTTCCCCGTCGTCGCAGAGAACCAGGGCGGGAGTCCCTGCGGGAGCGAAGAGATCGGCCGGGCAGGAGGGGGCAACCCCGTCACAGGTTTCGGCCACATCGCACGCATCGACCGCGCCTCGGCAAAGCGTCCCTGCCGGTTCCGGCAGGTCTCCGGGGCAGAAGATGCCCGTTCCTGTGCAGGTCTCGTCGGCGTCGCAAAGGTCCACACCGGCTCGGCAGACGCTGCCCGCGGGCAGGTATCCATCGACAGGACAGTCGGCGTCGGCGCCGGTACATTCCTCGGCCACGTCGCAGACTGCCAGGGGGTTAGGATTAACCGGGTTGCAGACGGTGCCGGCGGCTACGAACGTATCGGCCGGGCAGGCGGGTCCTGCGCCGGTGCATTCCTCGGCCACGTCGCAGATTCCGGCGGCGGCATTGCAGACGGTCCCCGCTGCAGCAAAGTCATCCACCGGGCAATTCGGGCCCAACCCGGTGCACTCTTCCGCCACATCACAGTCGCCGGCAGATGGCTGGCAAACCGTACCGGCTCCCGCGAACCCGTCAACGGGGCAGTCTACAGCGACGCCGTCGCAGGTTTCGGCAACATCACAGCTACCGACCGCTACGTTGCAAACAGTACCGGCAGCGGCCACCTCGTCCGCGGGACAGGTCGCATCAGCCCCCGAGCAGACCTCGGCGACATCGCATATACCAGCTTCCGGATTACAAACGGTTCCGTTCGGGACAAAAGCGCATTCGTCGCAACAGGCACCCCCATCGCAGTCCTCCCCGGATTCGACGTTGCCGTTGCCGCAAATGGCGAACGTGGCTTGGTAGATCGCCGCCTCTCCGGACGAAGCACCGGTGATTACTATGTAGTTGCTTTCACCAAGAAGCGTTACGTCTGAAGCGTAGCCCGCTCCGTCAAACAGGACTTGAGGTCCTGCCGCGGTCGAGATCGCTGCGTTTCCTAGAAAGAGGATCGAGTCGTTACCGGTCGTGCCCCCCTTCGCCCAGCCCACAACCAAGAAGACTCCACTCGGTGTAATCCGAACCAGATCCTGAAAGACAGTCCCGGCATACCCGACACCGGCTTCCTTCTGCAAGGAAACCTGCAGAACACCTGAGGCATTCCAACGAGCAATCAGCCCCACCGAATTGGTTGAAGGATACATATTCCCGGCAATCACGACGGAACCATCCGGTTCAACCTCGACGCCGTAGGCGGAGCTTTCAATCGTTCCAAATTCCTCGAGCACACGCCCCGAGGCAATCCCCACAAAGCTTGCATCAAGCCCCCCATCCGGCTCAAAGCGAGCAATCGCGACGTGACCCCGGATTTCGGTGTTCGCCCTGGAGTTTCCAACCACGGTGATTGAGTCGTCGTGAGCGACCGTATCGGATCCAACTTCAAGATCATTGACCTGTGTCACATGAGTTTCCCCATCGTGATTGAAGTCTGTCGTGCGCCATCCACCCCAACCGAAACTCCCGTCCAGAGTTCCATCGTCGAGGATTCGTGCCACGAACATATGTCGGTACGTGCCCGTCCACGCCTCGCCGGCCACAACCAACTTTCCGTCACTTTGCAGACCCGCAGCCGAGATCGAGGTTTGACCGCCCGCGATGGTCAGCAGCAACTTCCCATCGCCATCAAAACTACTGTCGAGGGTTCCATCCGGATTCAGCTTGAGGATTGCGCCCTTCGAGTAGGGACTCCCGCCGACGGGCATGATCGATTCACCCACGACGAAAATCGCACCATCGCTCGCGCGGACGACCACGTCCTCCGCTTTATCGTCGCTGTAGGTATACGTGAGAATTCCGTCATAACTCGACTGGAACCCGAACATCCGACTACCGCTCGTTGTGCAATTGATGAACAGAGGAGCGCACGATGGCGTAAAAGAAGGGTCGAGGGAGCCGTCGAGATCATACCTGACGACGCCAAAATTGAAGTTTTCATTGGCAGTAAAGCCGCCGAGAAAGAAAGGATCGTTTTTCGTGAA
>JAQWJE010000024.1 GCA_029248525.1 Candidatus Binatia bacterium | reverse complement strand
CGGCAGCACGTTGTACTTCTCGGCCTCTTCCATGAAAGTGGCTTCCATCGCCGCCACACGCTCAGGGTACTGATCCGCCAGGTTATTCACCAAGCTGAAGTCTTCCTTCGTGTTGTAGAGCTCCCAAACGTCATCCTCGAGGACGGTAGGAAACATGAAGGCCCTTTTTGCCCAAGCGACGCTCTATTCGTCAAGCCGAATCCTGCCACAAGCAGTCGCTAAATCGCCTTCCCGCCCGTGGCAGAGCCGCTGGGCGGCCTGCTCGAACAGTAAGGAGACGGATAGGAACTTCAAGCCGTTCCGGGAAAGTGGCTTGGCCTTGACTATAAGTAATCGCTTGCTTATACTCGAAGACATGGATCTCGCAGCCTCCGTAACGAAAGCCCTCGCCGAACCTTCATCCAAGAAGGCTCGCCTCCTCGATGCCGCCGAAGAGCTCTTCGCCCGGCGCGGGTTCGACGCCGTCACGGTACGAGAAATCTCCGCCGCCGCCGGGGCCAATGTCGCGACCCTCCACCTTCATTGGAAAGACAAACGGACTCTCTACGAAGCGGTCTGCCACGCCCAGGCCCAGTACTTGGCCGAGCGTATCGAGCGCTTCGTTCTGGAGGCGCCGAATCCCCGCGATGTTGATGCCTGGCTCGACACCGCGATCGACCTAATGGTCGACCGGCCCGCCCTCGCTCCCTTCGCGCTCCAGAGTCTCTCTGGGCAACTTCCAGAGGGCTCCGCGTCACTCCTCGAGCACGACGCCGATTTCTTCCGAGGGCTCGAACGCCTGCTGGTGGCGACCCTCGGGCTGGGTCGACCGCGCGCCGAGAGCAAGCTGGCGATGATGAGCATGATTTATTTTCTGGTCCTCACGTTCAACGATTCGCCCGTGCAGCAGGCCCTGCTCGGCGGCTCGCCGATCGCTTCCGCAGCCACACGCAAGAAGGTGCAGCGCTTCGGCCGCACCTTGATGAGCGCCCTCGTATCGACGCTCGAACCAAAGGAGAAAAGACGATGAGTACACGACTAACCGTCGCGCTGGCCGGGTGTTTGGCCATCGCCTATCTGGCTTTGTGGCCTATAGAAATCCAGCCCGAGTCCTGGGAGCCGCCGCGGAACCCGGGGTTCTCGGGGCCCTTCCAACAAAACGACGCTCTCCGCCCGATGGACCGTCTACTCGACGGCTTCGGCCCCGGCCCCGAGACCATAACCTTCGGCCCGGATGGCTGGGGCTACACGGGGCTGCGAGATGGCCGTATCATTCGCTTCCCACCGGATGGGAGTCGCTTCGAGGAGTTCGCCAACACACACGGCTCACCGGGGGGCATGGAGTTCGATTCGGCCGGGCAGCTCATCGTGGCCGACGCCACGCTCGGGCTCCTGTCCGTCGACACGGACGGACAAATCACCATCCTGGCCAGCGGCCACGCGGGCCGGAAGTTCTTGTTCCTCGACGACCTCGATGTGGGCCAAGACGGCCGCGTCTGGTTCTCAGATTTTTCGACTCGCTACGCCGAGTACAACGACCACCATGAGTTCCTCGAGGGCCAAGCAAGTGGCCAGCTCCTCACCTACGACCCGAGAACCCGGCAGACTCGTGTCGTACTCGACGGGCTTCGGAACCCAAATGGTGTGGCACTCGGGCCAGACGAGGCCTACGTCGTGATCAGCGAGACCATCGGGTACACCGTGAAGAAGTTGTGGCTCAAGGGGCCGCAGGCCGGGGAAGTCGAAGTCATCATCCCCGAGCTACCGGCGATGCCGGACAACATCACCTTCGACGGCGAGTTGTTCTGGATGGCCGCCTTCGTCGAGCGCGACCCCATTCTCGACTGGGTGCATCCCCGCTCGCCCGCGTTCAAGCGATTGCTTGCTCGTCTCCCACTGCGATGGATTCCGTCCCCGGCACGCCATTCCAAGCTCAGTTTCGTCGTGGCCTTCGATGGTCAGGGAACGATTGTCCACAACCTGCAGGATCACGCCGGTCGCTACGGCGGCACCACGAGCGTCGTGCGACACGACGGACAGCTCTACCTTGGCAGCATCAGCGAGAGCGCGGTCGCACGAATCGACCTACCGCCCAGGCCTCGGATGTAGTGCCGGAAGACAGCTTGAATGTCCTATCCCCACCCAGAGTCCGACGTCTCGGTACAGTCATCCCATGTGCCAACCTCAGCGGATAGGAATTTTAAAGGCCCATAGTGCACCCTGGGCCATGTCCGCCTACGGACCCCAGTCTTCTCTCGAGAACCCCCGTGTCCCTCTTTAGCCTCTACCGGACATGGCGAAGGGTGGGGGATAGGAATTTCAAAGGCCCATTCTACACCCTTGACCATGTCCGGTAGGGGATAGGACATACAAGCTGGCTTCCAGCACAACGTCCGAGCATGGGCGTTATGTTAAATCGCTATGGGGAGCCCCGTGACGGGCGTTTAATTTCATTCGCCCTCTTATTTCCAACGTCTCGAAGCAGCGTTTGAGAGCGGAGCGACCAATAAGCTGACTTCGTTGGTTCTGCCGTTTTCATTTTCCCGCCATTGCTCTGTCGTAGATGTATTTCTGCATCGCGTAGTCGTAAGGGTATTCTCGTAGTGCTTTTGATTTAGCAGATGAAGAGCTCATTGCTGTCATATAGTTTTTTGCCGCAAGTTGCTTATCGTAAGCATACTTTTGCATCGCATAATCGTAAGCGTATTCACGCAACGCAATTTTCTTCACCTCTGTGTCAGTAACCGTAGTCATGTAGCGCTTCGCCGCAGTCTGTTTGTCGTAAACATACTTCTGCATCGCATAATCGTAGGGGTATTCACGAAGTGCGATTTTTTTAACGTCAGCATCTTTTACGGTTGTCATGTACCGGTCTGCGGCGACTTGTTTATCATAAACGTACTGTTGCATACGCGCATCATTAGGATATTCGCGCTGTGCAATTTTTTTGCATTCAGCTTCGGAAGCGTCAGCTATTCCGGAAGAGATGGCGAAAGAGAGCAAGATAAGCAGTTGCGTTAGTTTATTCATATTTTTCCTCCCTGTGCACAACGATTAGGATTTTATCCCCCCTGCTTCCCTCAAACCCCTCACTACCGCAGGGACGGTAGGAAACATGAAGGCCCTTTTTGCCCAAGCGACGCTCTATTCGTCAAGCCGAATCCTGCCACAAGCAGTCGCTAAATCGCCTTCCCGCCCGTGGCAGAGCCGCTGGGCGGGCCAGATGAAGGCCCAAACCCGCTGCATCTCGCCAAACCAAGGGAATTCCGACGCAGCCGCACGCACCCCTGCCTGGGGCAGTTAGCCACGGCTCTGCTCAGGCGGAGAAATCTTCGAAGAAATCGCTAGTGTGGCCAGGAGGCGCCCGGGCCGGATCTGGCCGGGGAAGGATCGTGGGCAGACCCAGGTGAGTCAGGATCCGCCGAATAGCCTCGGGACTCTCGATGGTCGCGATCAACCGCAGTCGCGCATCGCAGCGACGACAGGCGAGCACATCCACCGCGAAGGCACGACGCATCAGGTCCGCCCACCGGTAGTGACGCTGCTCCGGCCTCGCCGGCTGCGCTTCGCCCGGCAGCGAGGCCGGAGCTGTGGCGGTCTGTGCGGTCTGCAACGCCCGGGCGACCGCCGCGCTGCGGCCGCGGGCGTGGCCCGCGAAAACGCCGCTGTAAATGATGAGGTTGATCCGCGGTCGCGGTGTCAGAGTCACCAAACGCTCGAGAAACTCGCTGGGCTCGAAGACGATATGGGTCGTGCCGTCGGCCCACGACCTCGGCAGTTTCAGCACGATATTGTCGTCGTCACGCAATGCGAGCCGGCCCTGAGCCACCGGCGGGCGAAGAATGTAGCGCGCCAAGCGCTCGAGACCTTTGCGATTCTGTGCCTTGACGCCGATCGCTGCGTGGAGGTCGAAGCCTTCCACATGAGCATGCCGCCGGCCGCTCGCGGGAAGCCATGCGGCGTCCGGATCACCACCGATGCGGCGCAAACGACTCCCGGCACGCCGACCGGTGGCAACGCGGCCGCGCAGAGCGGCTTCGGCGAAGCCTGACAGACATGCTGCAGCCTTGTCGCCCGGCATCTCGGCGCCATCCTCATCGAACAGACCACGGCGTCGCAGGAGTCGAAGAACACGGCGACGAATGGTGAGCAAAAGCCGCTGGACCTCGTCGTCGGAAGGCGGCGGCAGCCGACGGAAGGCGCCCTCCTCTCCGCCCGCATCTCCTGCCTCCACGAAAACACCGTCGGGCATCAGGGTATGGAAGTGGACGTTTACGTTGAGAGCGGATCCACAGCGCTGGATCGCCGTCACGGCACCGCATTTCGGGTCGAGCAGGCCAAGGTGTTTCGCCCGACGTCGTTGCATCCCCAGCAAAGCCCGATGCAACACCGCCAGCACCGAGCGACAAAGGCGATGATCGAAGATCATCCAGAATCGCAGTCGATGGGGGACCGTCAGTACATATTGACGCATCGGCAATCCCCCCAGGACCCGGTCGACGAGATCGGCCGACCGTTCGTTCATGCGCCGTCCAG
>JAQWJE010000023.1 GCA_029248525.1 Candidatus Binatia bacterium | reverse complement strand
GCGGCAGGGCAACCGATCCGGGCATCAGATCCTCGATGATACGCACGGGCACGCGCACGGTGGCGACTGGCGAAATGACATCGGCGAGGGCCCCCTCGGCGATTCCGACCTGCGCTGCATCCTGGGGGTGCATATGCAGGTAGTTGGTCTGGAAGCCCTCGGTGATAAACGACTCGATATTATGCGTCCATGAGTTGTGTGTCTTGTGATCGCGTTTCGAGATCAGGCGGAAAGTCGGCTTGGCCTCGCGCTCGGCCTGCCATTTTCCTTCCAGCCGCTCTGCGGCGGCCAGAAAGCGTTCGGGCGCCAGATGCACCAACCCGTCTGCGGTAACCACCCGTTTGCCGAGGAAATCGCCGCCTTGTCCGGCAGGCCGCAGGCGGCCCTGAGGTTCCCGCGCCAGAGCATCGAAGCCACCTTGGCCGGTAATGCGCAGCAGCATCGAGAGAAGGCCACGCTGGGGCAGGGCCGGAAGTTGGTCGGGGTGGCGACGGGAATGGAAGGCCATCGCCATCTCCAGCGATCTCTGCGCGATACGCGAGCCGAACATCGGAATGCCGGAGGCCCGGCAGAGGTCGACGTAGATGCTCGCCTCGTCACGTTGTTCGCCGGTGGGCGGCACGACGGCTTCGGTCGCTGCGATGTAGGGACGCGTCTGCATGCCGAGAAAAAGCGGGAAGGCAAAGGGCAGGTCGGGGCGTTGCATGGGGGACGTCGCGGGCAGCACGTAATGGGCGAGCGCGCCTGTTTCGTTGCGGTAGATGTCCAGCGTGACCAGTAGTTCGAGCTTCGCGAACGCATCGCGCAGGCGCCCGGCATTGGCCATGGTCAGTAGCGGGTTGCCGCCGGTGACAAAGAGGGCGCGCACCTGGCGCTCGCCCGGCGTGAGGATCTCATCGGCCAGCACACCCCCCGGAAGAGCATCGTTTACCGACTCGAATTCTCCGACGCGCGAGTAGTTTTTCTTGACGAACATGCCCGTGCGCACGCCGAACTTTGCGAAATCGAAGACGCCTTCGCCGACCAGCGAACCGCCCTTGCGATCGAGATTGCCCGAGACGGCGTTGATGGCCTCCTGCAGCCAGACACATAGAGTCCCTTCGGTGCCCTGGCCGATCCCGGTCCCGCTGGCCAGACACGCCCCGTCGGCCTCGTGGTAGGCGCGCACCATGCGACGCAGAACGTCGGCGGGGATCTTGGTGACTTCGGCGGCGCGCTCGGCCGTCCAGGGTTGCACGACGGCGCGAAGCTCGTCGAAGCCGGACATATATTGACGGACATGGCTTTCATCGACGCCGCCGATCTCGATCAACTCGCGCAGGAACGCCAGATAGAAAAAGATATCGGTGTTTGGGCGGACAAAGACATGCTCGCCGGCGACCTTGGCAGATTCGGTGCGGCGCGGGTCCACGATGAAAACGTGTCCACCGCGTGCCCGAATTTCCTTGAGTCGTTTCCCCGGATTTGGGACCTGCAGGAACGTCCATTTGGAGACCGCCGGATTGGTGCCGACCAGGATCAGACACTCGGTGTTTTCCAGATCGACAAAGGGCTGGGTGAACGGAAAGCCGTAGACCTGGGTGGCCATGGCGAATTTATTCGCGCAATCCTGAGTGGCCGAGGCATACATGCTGCGCGAGCCGATGCCCTGCATGAAGCCTTGCGCAAAGATCGGGTGCAGGACGGAGAACCCGGCCGCCGTACCCACATACATGGCGATCGAGTCAGGGTCGTCGGCCGCCAGTCGGCCTACCTTCTGACCGATCTCGGACATGGCCTGTTCCCAGGAGATGCGATCCCAGCGGGTGCCGGTGCGCTTCATCGGGTATTCGAGCCGATCGGGCGAATCATACATCTGATGCTGGTGGAGCCCCTTGATGCAGGCATACCCCTCGGTGGCCTCATGTGCCTTGTCGGGCCGGATATCGACGATCCGGTCGTCGGCGACGTCCACCTCGAGCCCGCAGGATGCCTCGCAAATACGACAGAATGTGAATTTGGTCTCCGGTACTTCAGGCATCTCGGTATCTCCTTGCACTACCGCGATCGGGGTAGCTGTGCAGGACGATATCATGGCATCGAATACAAAAAAGGATTGCCGGTCGTTTCCCGAAATTTCGGCTGGATGGGTGTTCCTGGCGCTGTGGGGGCAGCCGATGAGAGGGGCGATCGCACCAGCTGGCCGTGCGATGCCTAGGCGCCGCGCAGCACTTGCCGCAGGATCGTGACCACCTCGGCGAGGTTCCGCACGGAGGGCTCGGCCTCCGTGACCATGGCCGAGCCGTGAAAGGTGCCTGCATAGGAATGCATCTCGACGGTCACCCCGGCTTCCATCAGGCGCATGCCGTAGCGCAGGCCCTCGTCGCGCAGGGGGTCGTATTGCATGGTGGAGATATAGGTCGTCGGCAGTCCGCTCAGGTCCTCGGCACGCGCCGGTGCCGCGTAGGGCGAGACGGAGTCGCCGGACTGATGATCGGGGCCGAGATAATGCTTCCAGCTCCAGACAGCATTGGGCCGGTTCCACACCGGCGTGTCCTCGAAGGCCACCATCGAGGGCGTGTCGAGCCGATCATCCAGTTCGGGGATCTCGAGCAATTGCAGAGCAAGGGCGGGGCCACCGCGATCGCGCGCCATCAGTGCGGTTCCTGCCGACAATCCGCCGCCGGCGCTCTGACCGCTGACGGCGATTCGGAGCGGATCGACGCCGAGGCTGCCTGCATTCGCCGCCAACCAGCAAAGCGCGGTGTAGCAATCCTCGACACCGGCGGGGAAGGGGTTTTCGGGAGCGAGTCGGTAGTCGACAGAGACGACCACGGCACCGACCTCGGCAGCGGCCTTCTGGCACCAGGCATCCATCATTTGGATGCTGCCGGTCATGAATCCGCCGCCGTGGATCTCCAGGATGCCGGGCAGGGAAGCGCTGCTGCTGGTGCCCGCGAGGCCGGGGGCGGCAGCGCCAGGGTGATAGATCCGGATGGGTACCTCGGGTGCACCCTCGGGGCCGGGGATCCGTCGGTCTTCGGTCGTCACGTCGGTCCGATCTTCGAGCGCCGGGATCATCTGCGCGTGGAGTTTGCGAATCTCCGATACTTTCTCGGGGGTGGAGAAATCGGTGACCCCCGGCAGCAGGGGCAGCATTGGTTCCAGATCGGGATGAAATTTGTAGTCGCTCAAGGAAGTCTCCTTTGGGGCAAGGGCAAGAGAAGGGGCACGCTCGCTCAGCCCTGATGGTATTCGGCGTAGAGCTCGGGAAGGAACCCGGCCAGATGATGCATCTCCATGCCGCAGTGGACGAGCATATCGCGTCCGAGGTGCGCGCCGACCAGCCGCGTCGACACAGCATCCGAGCCGATGACGCGGTTGATCGGGTTGCCGGGTCCGAAAGCATCGAGCTGCGGTTTGCCGAGCCAGAAGCGGCTACGCATTTCGGAGCCGTCGGCGGTGGCGCGGATTTGATGGATGAGGTGCCCGATGGTGATCGGAGCGCGCTGCAGGCCGACGCGGCCGCAGATCATTGCGGTGGTTCCGCAGTCGGTAAATTCTTCGGGCCGCGAGAATACTGTGCCCGGATCGTTGAAGGTGATGGTGAGATCCTCGCGCCGGTCGCCCACGTACTCGGTGACCAAGTGCGTCGTCATGTACTTTTCGCGGTCGCTGAGTTGCGGGTTGTCTCCCTGCATCGCGCTGGTTCCGTTCGCGATATGAGCGCGCGGGTGCCAGAGCTTGTAGCGCTGGTGCTCCATATAATGCCAGCCCATCCACCATTCGAACATGGCGCCGGTGACGCCGGGCATATTGGTGCGGACGGCCACAAAGATCTTGCCGCCGGGCAGTTTCGTGAAGCCGTTTTCCAGAGGGAGATAGCCCGGATTGAGAAGCTGATCGGCATCGCTCATCGGAAAGCCCAGCGCCCCAGCCTCGCCCCCGTGCTGCACGGCCTGTGCGACCTGCGGCTGCAGGGGACGCATCATGGGATTCCAAAAGGGGGCGTACCTCTTGCCGTCGAGGTCGCCCGGGCGCATGCCCAGATAATGATCGGTTTTCATTGAGTCTTGGCGCCTCCTGCGTCTCCGTCCACGCCGACGGGCGAGTCAATCTTCTTAGACCAAAGGAACTGTACCGCGCGCAAGGGGGGCAGGGCTCGCAACGTGCTCGGGGGGAGGACGACCAGATTCGCAACACGATATCCCGGGGGATGGTTTGAGCTTGATGGGTGGGTCGGAAACACGATAGTGAAGAGGGCGGAACGGACGGAGGCACGCCGATGAGCATCGACCAGCGGACGCGACTATATAAAGATATTCGGGCGATTGAACGGGATGAGATTTTTGACGGATTATTGCCCTCGTCTCTCGCGCAAAACGCAGGCCTTGCCGGTCGTGGACTGCGACACAAGAAACTGCCGTCGATCGCCCTCGAAGATGCGGGACGTACCGTGTCGTTGGCCGAGCGCAATGGCGATATGGTCCTGATTGAAGGTGCTTCGCCTGACGCTTCGATCGCCAGCCTGCAACCCGGCGCGCTCTCGGAATTGGTGCAGGACCAACGCACGACCATGGGGCTGGCGATGATGGCGCAGGTCAAGATGACCCGTGGCGACTTTGCCGATTTTATTGGCTGGGAATCGGTTTTCCGAGCACTTCTGGATGCTCGACCCGTGTACGAGGCCGGTGGGCTGACGTTGCGCGATCGCGGAGGAGAGCCTCTGGATCTGAGCCGGCGTTTTACCCTTGCGGACGACCGGGACGAGATTGCTCACTTCCTGCAAGAAGCGGGCTTTCTGCATATCGGTGGTGTGTTCCGGGAAGAAGAGATGGATGCTGTCGCAGCGGATCTGGATGTTGCATTGCAGGCCGCCGAACCGGGTGACGGTATGTCGTGGTGGGCGGGTACCTCGACGGGCGAGAAACTCCCGGTACGCGTGCTCTCGTTCCATGAAAAGTCGGACATCCTGCAGGAGCTTCTTCGGGATGATCGATTGGTGTGGCTGGGCGAGATCACCGGCGACAAGCACGTGCCGCCATCCGGGGCCGAGGGGCTGATCAAGCCGCTCGATATTCAGACGGGCCTCTCGGATCTTCCCTGGCATAAGGACTGCGGGCAGGGCTCGCATTCCTATATGTGCAATGCGATGACGGTCGGAATTTCAGTCACGGGTGCAGATGAGGAGAGTGGGGCTCTGGGCGTGCTTCCCGGATCGCATCGCGCGAGTTTGCAGGCCGCGGGGCTGGATCCGACGTTTGACCTGCCGTCTCGGAAACTATCGACCGAAACCGGTGACGTCACGGTGCATTGCAGTGATACTTTCCATCGTGCCTATAGCCCGAAAAAGCGCCCGCGGAAGGTGGTCTACACCGGCTTTCGGCAACCCAAATTGCCCGGAGATATCCTGCCGGAGGTTTCGATGGCCAAGGTGAAGGCGGACCGGGCCAAGTTGACCGACGTGCAGGACCGCATCGCTGCCGCCGAGGCCTGAAGACTGCGCGGACGTCGTGGTAATCCGCACAGGATACTAATTTCACTCAGGTTTCGAGTGGTCTTCTGTGGTCTCTGGCGGGGATGGATGTAGCTCCTGCCGCGATCCTCCGGGGACGACCGGTATCGCCCCATGTTGACTTGCAAATTGGCAATATCTAAAGGCTTTACCGGACTTTGCGGTTCGGAAGCTGTTTTCCCCGATTGCGTATTCTCGTAGGGGGGGAATTGAGGCTTGGTGATGCCAAGTCGACAGACTGTCGCGGCTTGCTCTCGGGATTTAACCAGAACCAAAAGCCTGCAAATCAGCACCAGTAAAAATTCTGTTCTACAGAATTCAAGGAGAAAGATTAGAATGTCACGCTATACCGGACCCAGACTTCGTGTCATGCGAGCGCTCAACGTCGAGCTGCCGGGCCTCTCGCGCAAATCCCCGTATCGGAAGCCGTACCCGCCGGGAGAGCACGGAGCCAAGCGTCGCCGAGCGGATTCTGTCTATGGCGTCCAGCTGAAAGAAAAGCAGAAGCTGAAGATGAACTACGGTGTGACCGAGAGCCAGATGCGTCGGCTCGTGAAGCAAGCCCGTAAGTCCAAGATCGCAGCCGGTGTGCGTGTGCTCGAATTGCTGGAATCTCGGCTGGACAACGCCGTTTTTCGTGCCGGATTCGCTTCGTCCATTCCGGCTGCGCGTCAGTTGGTCAATCACGGTCACTTCATGCTTAACGGCCGCAAGACCGACGTTCCTTCCGCGCAGGTGAAGGCGGGCGATTCGATCCAGGTGCGCCAACGCAGTTTCAATCTCGCCGTTCTCACGGAGTCGTTGGCGCAGCCCTCGCTCTATCTGCCGGATTGGATCACCCTCGACATGGAAAAAAAGCAGGCTTCCGTGACCTCGGCTCCGACTGCGGAATCAGTGCCTTTCCTGATCGATGTCCAGCAAGTCATCGAATACTACAACACTCGTATCTAAAAAACGAAAAGCGATACGTCGACGGTTCGGCGAAGAGCCGTCTTGCAAAAACCCGCTGGCGCCCTCACGGCACCAGCGGGTTTTTTTGTTCTGCTCAGGCGGGCGCACTTGAACTCGGCTGTCCTCTGCGTCCGTTTCACGAGGCTCGTCCGCGCTCAGTTCAGGGGCAGTGCGCTGTCGAGGGCTTCGCGTAATTGATTAGCGACCGTGGCGTGCGTCGGATCCCCGTACAAGTTGGTCAACTCGAAGCGGTCGGCCTCCATATCGTAGAGCTCGTAATGCAGATTCTCGGAGGAGCGGTGCGGGTGGCTTGCGATCAGCTTCCAGCGATCGTTGCGGATCGCCCGATTCGGGTAAGTGATATAACCTCCCGGACTTTCGATCAGGATATGGTCGCGCGGTGTCGTCCGCCCGGACAGGACCGCATCGAGGTCCACTCCCTGGCGCCCTTGAGGCATCGTAACTCCGGCGAGACTGGCGATGGTCGCTGCAATATCCGCCGTAATCACCATGGCATCCGAGGAGCGGGGGGATGGGTATCGACGAGGGTATCGCAGGCTCAGGGGAATTCGAATCACTTCTTCGTAGGCCGCAAACTTGAAGTTGGACCAATGTTCGCCCCTAAGGATCCCCTGGTCGGATACGAAGATCACCACTGTGTTGTCGGTCAGCCCCAATCGCTCGAGCAGGTGATCCACATGCCCTACGGCATCGTCGAGTGCGAGCAGGGAACGCAATTGCTGTCGATGATTCTCGATGACGGCAGCGTCTGTTGCGTCGCTGGCATTTCGGAAGAGGCGGACCCATGACGGTTTGCCCGACAGGTCCGGTTCGCGGAAGTTGGGCCCTCTGGGTGGGTCGATATTCATGAGCGCGTCCTCGTGGCGCGGGCTCGGTGTGAAGGGGGCGTGCCCGGCATAAGGCGCATAGACAGCGAAAAAAGGCTCGTTGCGGTTTTTCCGGATAAAACGACTTAGAGACTTTGCAAGGACGTCGGTCGAATAGGCAGATTGGGGGAATTTCGTCACCTTGCCATTGATGTTCAGATCGAAGCCCAGGTAGCGGAAGGTCAGTAGCTCCTGCCACTCGTCCCACCCCTCGGGTGGCACGGGAGGTGCCGAGGACTGGTGCAGATATTTGCCGAAAAGACCCGTTCGGTAGCCTCCCTCCTGCATCCACGCCCCCACGACATCGGACCCTTTCAGAAGGTGCCCGGTTCCGTGCCCCATGACCCCGCTTTGTCGATTGCTCATACCGCTGAGCATGCTGGCTCGAGCTGGGCCGCAGATCGGGTGCGTTGAAAATGCGTTGGTGAAATTAACGCCATTTTGCGCGATTGCGGACAGGGTCTTGGGCATCCAGGGGAGCGAGTCTTTGCGCATATCGTCCGCGATCACCAGGACGACGTTGGGCGCCAGCGCCGTGGGCCAGATGTCAGCGACAAAACTCTCGGTATGTGCACGCAGGCATCGGGCCAAAAAAATGCTGTCCAAGCGGTCGTTCTGAAAGTTCAGGCACTCGCCCCACGGAGAACCCTGTTGCAGGCCGGGGTCGTCAGCTGCCACGGATTGGCACGCCCGGGCTGGCCGCCGAAACAAGCGCCCGCCGCGGGCGCGTCGAACGCCTCGGGCTCGCTCGCTTTGCCGCACCTTTAGATACCTGGTTGCGGCTCGGTTGGTTTCCCCCGAGCAACGAAGCAATTGTGGTGACAGCGACGCATCGGGCGGGAAGGGTTCCAGCAGCGCCAGTAGCTCCGCACCCCGAGATTGCGCGCAGGCCAGACCGGAGAGCGAATCCTCGATCGCCGGCTTGGGCGTTGTGGCGTGGCTGAGGTGATTGATGACCGCGTGAACAGCGGCCTTGGCTTCTTGCGCCGTCGAACATTGGTCGGGCCCCGGCTGCGCATGGGCCATCCCTGCCCCGATCTCGATGAGTGCGAGGCAGGTGAGTGTTGCGGGGATCTTGAGGCAGCTATTTCGCATAGGCTTCCGGGTTGGGCAAACGAGAATAGTCCGAAAGACTCTTTTGGGGCAATCCAGAGCTTTTCTTTTTTACGGGCTTTTGGTTTCGGCCCCGCCTCCGTTGGCTTTTGCCGCCAGACCCAGTTTCTGATTTACGAACGACAAAGGCAGGGCGCTGATTTTGAATGGAATTCTAGAAGCGGGTATCGAGAATATTCTCTGGTTGCAGCAGTTCCAGACGGACAGATCTTATTTCTTCTGGGACGTCTTTACGAACTTCGGGGGATCTTACTACCTATATATGGTGCCGGCGTTGCTCTGGAGCGTCGACTACCGGATGGGGCTGCGTCTTTTGCTGTTGCTCACGGCAACACTGATTCTGAATTCTATTTTGAAAGAGGCCTTTGCGGCACCTCGTCCATTCGAGTTGGATGCCCGAATCGTTTCGTCCGGAGAGATCGGTTACGGGTTGCCCAGCGGCCATGCCCAACTCGCGGTCGTTTTTTGGGGTGTGCTTGCCGATTGGATCGACCGGAAGTCCTTCTGGATCCTTGCTTTTGCGATGATGTTCCTGATGGGATTGTCGCGTCTGGTTCTGGGCGTTCATTTTCCGACCGATGTCTTGGCAGGCTGGTTCCTTGGCGGGGTGACTCTTTGGCTTTATCGACTCTACCGAGCGGAGGGTGAGGCGTGGCTGGGTGCTCTTTCTCGAGGCCGGCAATTGGGTTTGGTGACGTTGGCGAGTGCAGGGGCCTTTTTGGCAACGCAGGTCGTGGCCCGGGAGCTTAATGTTCTAGGGGCAGGAGCTGCGGGGTTTGTTCTGGGTGGTGGGTTCGGCGCTGTCCTCGGCCTGCATCTATTAGGCTTTCGCGGGGACGGTCCCGTGTGGCAGCGCGGCGCGCGTTTTCTGATCGGGATTCCGGTGCTTCTCCTCTTCCTCGTTTTGGTCGGCCAGGCGGGCATTCCCGAGGGTTGGATGGGGATGCCGGTCGTTGCTCTCGAGCTGACGATTCTCGGCAGCTTTCTGGCTGCCGGCGGCCCGTGGTTGTTTCAACTTTTGCGCCTCTCGTCACGGCCGGGCTTCTGATCGTCCGGGTTCTCCTGCAAATCCGTCCTGCAGACGTCCGGGCGCTGTAACCGCAACATCGCCCATGCTAGCTGACCCCCGGAGGGTTCGAAAATGAGAGTTTTGGCACTGGGCGGGAGCGGCGGGATGGGGCGTTTCGCGGTCCGCGCGGCAGTTACAATTCCGGGTGTTGATTCAATTGTGGTGGCTGACCTGCAGGCATCTTCTGCGCAGGCTTTTGCGGCGACCTTGTCGGGGAAGGCCACGGGGATTGGTCTGGATGTGATGGATCCGGGTGCGCTGCGCGCGGCGATGCGCGAAGTCGATGTCGTTCTCAACACGACGGGCCCCTTTTTCAGGCTCGCTGTTCCCATCCTGCAGGCCGCGATCGAATCGGGCTGTCATTATCTGGATATTTGCGATGATTGGGAACCAACTCTCGAGATGTTTGCGCTGGATGCCGCTGCTCGGGAAGCGGGGATTACGGCCGTGATCGGTCTGGGCGCCAGCCCCGGACTCAGTAACCTGTTGGGCCTCGCTGCCATGCGCGAACTGGATTCGGTCGAGGAGCTTTACACCGGTTGGGATATGTCTGGTGCGGTACCAGAGGACGAAAGTTCGCAGGATGGCGTGAATGCCGCGATGGTCCACGGAATCCAGCAATTGACTGGCGTTGTCCGCGTGCAACGCGAAGGTGCGGTAGAGATGGCGCGACCGTTGGATACCGTCGAGATCGATTACCCCGGGATTGGTCGCCGGGTGGCCTATATTTTCGGTCACCCGGAGGCTGTCACTTTTCCCCATCACTATCCGGAGATCCGAACTTCACTGAACCTTACCCATGGCGTGGAGGGCCATTTGTTGGTCCTCAAGGGCCTGCGAGGTCTTGTGGAACGCGGATGGCTCTCGATATCTCGAGGGGCAGCCCTGCTCGGCTGGCTGGAAGGCCTCGCAGGTGGCGGGAGCGCTGAGCCCGTGCTGAGCGCCGATCGACTCCCCGCTGTCTTTGGCCTTGCGGTGGGAACCAGGGAAGGGATGCCCGCATCGGCAGCCGTCACTATGGGGGATATCGGGGAGGTCGGAATGGGTTTTGTGACCGGAGTGCCATTGGCCTGCGGGCTCGAACTGTTGCTCAACGGCTCGTTGGTCCAACGGGGTGTTTTTGCCCCCGAGTCAGGAGCAATTGATCCCCATGGGTTTTTCAGAGTTCTGAGCAAGAAGGAAGGTCCCGACGGCTCGAGTTCAGCTCCCGAGTCCGACATGCTTCTGGTGACGCGGTCGTGGGACCCTGATGCTCGCAAGAGCTACGCGGCGGCGATCGCGGCGGCGCGCATGGAGTTGGAAGCGAGGCAAGCACCTGCAGGCTGAAAGACTGGAGGACGAGGACTCCCTCCCGCGGCGGCATGGTTCGTCGCGGGCTTTGTCTGGCGGGCTTTGTCTGGCGGGCAGATTTGGTAGGTCAGGGCTTCTCGGCCACGATTCGCCAGTTCAAGTCGGCGATCTTGGCTTTCTCTGCGTCGGTCCACGCTTGCCCTCCGGTTTGCAGCAGGTCCAGCGATTCTTCAACCCATGGCGGGAGTATGCGAATTGCTTCGAGGCCCCGGATCAACCGTCGGCCCATCATGATCAGGTCGCGCTTCTGTTCGCATAAGGGCCATGCTTCGCTTTTGGAGGGAGCGGAGAGGATTACCCGGAAGCCGGCTCGTTCGAGAGCCTCGCAAACGTGAGCGGGATACATCGACTGCGTGGCCGCCAGCGTCGGCAAGAAGAGTTTATGAAGCCTCGCGTGCTCGGGATTGTCCCAGTCGAAATAGGGGGTGAGCAGATACTCGGAGCATGCGTAGCGGGACCCCGGTTTCAGGACGCGGTACATCTCGCGAGCGTGCGCATCGAGTTCTTCTTTTTTGAAGAAGGGCCATACCGCCTGAAAAGAAAAACATCCGTCAAAACTTTCGGACTCGTATTCGAGCGGCTGGTGGTGATCGCCGAATTTGAAGTGAAGGCGATCGCTCATATCGCACTCGGCGGCCCAGTCGATCCCGTTTTCAACCTGGTTCGGATCAATATTGTATCCGGAGACCTGCCCCCCGGTCATGGTCGCAAAATGATGCGCAATTCGCCCGCGCCCACAGCCCATATCGAGGAGGTGAGAGTTCGTCGGGTCTTTGAGGTTCATCTCGGAAAGGATGTCTTTTTCGACCAGCAGCTGGTTGCCGTATAGCCCCAGCTTTTCATCGAGCTGTGGTGGGATATAGAGTTTTTCCAGATCGAAGATCGACAGCATATTGTTGAGGACTTTGTAGTAGTCCGCGACAGCTTTGGTCTCGTCTGCGGTCTCAGTTTCCTCCCCGGCCTGCATGCGTTGGAAGAATTTATAGGCATCGACGCAGGCCTGCTTGTCCTCCTCGGGCAGGGTCGCGAGCCGTTTGAGTCCGATGAACGAGGTCTTGATTCTGTACCAATTCAATTTTCTTAACCCTGTTTGGAGCAGCATCGTTTGCTGCGGTGAGAGAGGCTTGAAGCCGGGTCCGAGTGGACAGAGTTATAGTGTCCTTTAGCCCTCGGGGATACAAGGCGATGGCGATTCCGGTCTTTCGTCGGCCTTTGGGGGTCGGGTGCCCGGGCGATCCCTGACCTCAAGGCGCCTCGTTGCGCGGGACATCCGGGTTTGGTGGCACTTCCGCTTTTGCAGGGGGCTGTACCGTAAGCAGTTGGGTCACGAGTCGAACCCGGACGGGTGTTCCGACATAGCTGCGAGCCGTCGAGCGAATTGCCGCGGCGAGTCCAGCGGGTGCTAATTGGGTGCCCGTCACGCGAACGTTGAGCTGAATGCCGATCTCGTCGTAGGCCACGGCGATGCTCTCTAATTGGTAGTCGGAACCCAGGGTTTCTCGGAGGGCAGGGATCAGTTCCGTTGGAAGTTGATTCGGGGTCGCCCGTGAATCGGGCTTGATGCTCAGAAAGGCTCCGAGGACCAGAACCGAGAGCATCAGAATATTGACAAGCAGCAGCCGCCAGCGAGAGGCCTTCTTGATGTTTCGCAGCCCGACGGCCCAGAGGCTGGCCATGGAGGCCAGCACGATGGTGAACATATTGATTGCGAAGAGCAGCAGGGAGTTGAGAGCGAGCTCGAAATTGCCCAGCGACAGAGCGAGTCCGGAAGTGGCAATGGGGGGCACCAGAGCTGCCGCGATCGCGACGCCCGGAAGCGCGGCGACAAGGCCAGGCCGGGAAGAAGCGTAGGCGGCCGCCAGGCCTGCGGCAAACGCCACAAAGAGATCCAGCAACCCGGGTCCGCCGCGCCCCAGCATCTCTCGCGTTGGTTCCTGGAATCCCGGCGTGGCCAAGCCGACAAGCACGCCGACGATCAAGGAGACAACGACGCCAAAACCGATCGAGCGCAGGGAAATGCGCGATAATACCGGGTTGCCCTGAACCAATGCCAATCCCAGGCCGAGAAGCGGAGTCATCAATGGCGCGACCAGCATGGCGCCGATCACAATCGCGGCGGAGTCCTGAATCAGTCCGATCGCCGCCATGAACGTCGAGAGGAACATCAAGGCAAAAAAATCGAAATCCCATTGCGAAGAGGATTGGATCCGGTCGACCAGAGAGACGCGATTTTCGCGGTCGATTTGAGGGACCATGCGCTCCACAAAGCCTTCGGTGATCCCGAGGAAACGATTCCGAATCGGTGAGCCGGAGCTGACAATCGCGACTGTGGGGCGCGTCTCCCCGCGAGAGAGGCGCGCGCCGACCCCGCCTCCGATATGGCTGCCGAAAAGGCCGAGGCGCGATGCGCCCAGAATGACCAGATCGAAGGAACCACTTTCCCATGCCTGACGAATGCCCCGTGCCGCCTGGTCGTCGACGACGACCCGGCGGTCGACGTCCTTCTGGTCCTTGCCAAGCGCTTTTTTCAGGAGGGCGTCGAGTCGTCGCTCGCCGACCTGCTCGGAGTCGGGGCCAATCCCGGGGTTCACCCGCACAGCGGTCAGGGGTTGGGGGGTGTCCGCCGCGAGATCCTTTCCCAGTCGCAAGGCAGAGACGCCGTGGGGGCCGGTCGATGTGCCAACCAGTATTCTGGAAAACGGATTATCCTCTTCGAGTCCGAAGCAGAAAACCACCTCGCATGGGGCGAACCGCAGGAAAATCCGGCGCTCCTTGATGAAGTCCGGGTCGGTGGTGTTCAGTTCCTGGCGTGCTGCCGTGACCAGCGAAAGTTTTTCCTTTTTGACATCCGCCAGCAGCAGTTGTCGAAACGATGTGAGGCTTTTGAGCGGGAGTTGCTTGAGGCGGAGATGAACGATGTGCGCGGCCGCCGGGTCGGGGTTGGCGGTGTCTTCCTGGTCCGTATCGTTTTCGCGATCGCCCGCGCAAAGGGACTCTGACGAGGCGATGAGATCGATAATCTCTCGAATGGAATCCGCGCCTTCGCCGTCGGCTTCCTCTGTCAGGTTGCGCTCGACGGGATCGCCGTCCTGCCGGGCCACCTGCTGGTAGACCAGAAGGTCCTTCCGGCGAGATTGGGCCAGCTGTATCGCCCACCGCAGTTGCAGCTTCAGGTCGAGATCCGAACCCAGCAGTACTCCAATCGAACCCTCTGCCATCTTGACTCCTCTGGTGCGCCCCCACTGAATAGCCGACAGCACCACCTCGGCACAACTTGGCGACCCGACTGGACGAGACCGGCGTTCTCCCCTTATGGTAGAAACGAAACGAGGGACGTGATGCACATTCAGGAAGCCATTCATTCTCGCAGGACAGCTCATTTGTGGCAGGATTCACCTGTCCCGGAGGACGTGATTCTGAAGGGGTTGGAAGCTGCGCAGATGGCCCCTTGCCATCGGATGACCTGGCCCTGGAGGTTTACCTTGCCCGGTCCCACAGCTCGCGAGTCGCTTTTTGAACTGGGAGTCGAGCTCAAGGCCGCGAAGACCGGAACCGAGATCAGCGAGGCCCTGCGCGAGCGCATGGCCGGAAAAATGCTTCATCCGGCGCTGGTGGTCGTGAGCCAGATTGTTTCGGAGGATGCGATGCAATCGCAGGAGGATTACGCGGCCTGCGCTTCGGCGATCCAGAATCTGACGCTATCGGTCTTTGCGGACGGCTATCACAGCAAATGGTCGACAGGGGCTGTGATCCGGGATGCGCGGACCTACGACGCCCTTGGCATATCCCCCAAAGAGGAAACCATCATCGGCTTTGTATGGGTGGGTGTGCCGGTGCGGACCGGGCCAGCCCCGGAGCGCCCCGAGCTTTCCCTGCAAGTCCGACGCGTGCCATAAAACGATCGACCCAAAGCGACTCGGTGGCAACGCGTGACCATTCGGTCGTGCAAGGTTGGGTGGTCAGGCTGCTGGCCGAGGAGTGAATAAACAGAGCTACGGGTGGGGGAGGTGTCGTTGATGGATTGGTACACGCAGGCCGAGTACCCGTTGGCATTTTCGCAGCTGTTTCTGGCGATGTTGGGAATGGGGGCGACCCTTCATCCTCGCGATCTCTCCGCGGTCTTTCTGGCACCTCGAGGTTTGCTTGCGGGGATGGGTGCCCAGTTGCTGGTGATGCCGGTTTTGGGCGCCTCGGTTGCTGCATGGGCCGGGTTTTCTCCGGGGCAGACGATCGGTCTGATTCTGGTCGCCGCTGTCCCGGGCGGCACCTTGTCCAACGTGGTCTGTTATTTGACCGGCGCGAATTACGCGCTCTCCATCGCGCTGACGGCACTCTCGACGATTGGTTGTCTGGTGACCACGCCTCTGATTTTGCAGCTCTTTGCCGCGGACCTGCTTCCCTCGGCATTTGCGATGCCGGTGGCCGGGATTCTATTTGATATCGGCCTCGGCCTCCTTTTGCCCCTGGCTCTCGGGATGCTGGTGCGGACGCGTCTGACGCCACCGGCGGATCAGCGTTTTACGAAGGTCTGCATCCGCCTGAGTCTGGTACTGGTTTTTTTGATGGTGGTCGGCTCCAGCGGGAGCGGACGTATTGATGGCGCCTCACTTGCGTTCCTTCCTCCATGGCTGGTGCTCTTCTCGACCCTCGGGTTGGGGATCAGCCTTGCGGTCGCCTGGTTGGCCCGGCTGGCTCGGCCCGAGCGTATGGCTATCGGAATTGAAACGACTTTGCGCAATACCAATCTGGCGTTGCTTCTCAAGGCGTCGCTATTTCCTGCGGCGGCCGGCGGTGTCGACCCGTTCTCGGACGCGGTGCTCGCGGTGGTGGTACTCGCCGGTGGTTTGCAGGCAACTCCCTTGTTTCCAGCGGTTCTCGGCTTTCGCCGGGGCTGGCTTTGATGGGGAGAATTCAGGTCGAGTTTGCGCCCGAGTTGCAAGCCTTCGGCCTAGGCAGGATTCTTTTGCGATTTTGGAGGTTCGTGACAAAACGGATCTCCGGCTATGAAGAAATTTTTCTTTCGATCGATTCTGGGGATTCTGGCAGCGTTCCTTCTCTGGACAATCGCGGCTGAAGTGCTCGAGCCTGCCTACGAATCGGAACTGGAAAGTGGTTTCGGTGATCTGGTTTCGGGCATCGAGGAAGCTGAAGGGAACCTGACGGGATGGCTCGCGATGGCTCCGCCCCGAGGCGAGCGATCCTTGGCCGATGGCTACGTCTACCTCCTCGGCCACCTCGTGCGGATCACGAACCGTGAATTGGATAACAACCCCTACAATCCGCATTTCGAGCGAGCGATTACCTTTCTCAGCAAATGGACGGGAGACAACCCCGACAACGCCTACCTGATTGCGCCGATCGATGGCGAGTTCGACTACCTTGTGACGGGTCAGGTCCCTTACTACCGGGAGCGGGGTGCAACCACGCTGGCCGAGATTCCGGAGGCCCCCGGATTAGTCCTGTTTCAGACAATTACCGAGTTGATCGGCGATACGGGTTCGCTCGAAGAGTTGGTCTCGTGTCGAAATCAGACATTTGCGGATCTCAATAGTCATAACCTGCAGGTCGATCCGGACGGGCATTTTGAAATCCTGTTATCCGGCGAGAAGCCCGACGGCTACAGCGGCAATTGGATGGCGACGCGAGGAAACCTGGCCTGCGAGGATCAGGAGGGCCAGACGACGTATGCCGACAAGGTCGCGAGCAATTTCGTTGTGCGGGAGATTTTCGTGGATTGGGAGACCGAGCACCCTCTGGACCTGGATATCGTTCGTCTCGGCTATGAGGGGCTGCCTCCTCCGGTGATGGATGCCGCTGCGCGGGCCGAGCAGATGCGGGCGATCGGGGAGAAGCTCCCCAACCAGATCAACTTCTGGAACTGGGTCATGCAGATTGGTCTGGAAGCGTGGGGCGATCGAAACTTTGATGGAGAACGTCGCTTGCCGGTGAACGAGGTGAATGAAGCATCACCTCCCTTTCTGGCCGGGGGGACCGCCGGGTCGAATCAATTATATGCCAGTGGCATGTTTGCGCTGGAGCCGAACGAGGCCCTCGTCCTGTGGGTTACCGTTCCCAAGACGCCGGATTATCTGGGCTTCCAGCTGAGCGACAGCTGGATGCAGTCGCTGGATCAGGCCAATTACGTCACGAGTCGGAACCAGAGCCAGCTGGATTTTGACGCCGATGGCAGCAGCTACCTCGTGGTCGCTCACGAGGACCCCGGGGTGCGCAACTGGATCGATACCACGGGTCTCGCGACAGCACAGATGACGTTTCGGTTTTGGTACCGAGAGGAGCCATCGCCGGCCGACTTTCCGAAGATTCGTGCCGAAAAAGTCCTGTTCGCGGATCTCTTCGGGGTTATTGGAGACGATTCGGTGCCGTCGTTCGACCCCGTCGCGCGACGCCTCGAGATCGCCGCTCGGCAAAAGCATATGCGGCTTCGTTTCCGGCAGCACTAGGAGGAACCGGGCCGCCGCTCTCGGTCGCCTCCTCGATCGCTGCGGTGCTCAGGCGCCGGGCTGTGGCACTCGGGAGAAGACGCCGATGCCCAAGAGATAGATGACGAGGCCCACCAGCATCACGGCTTGAAAACCGATCGTCATCGACAGGATCGTCGCGAGGACCGATGCGACCACGGAGAAAAACCCGTTCACCGCCCAGCACCATGCGACGTATTCCTCACCGTGTGCGCCCAGGCGGGAAACCGTTGCGAGACCCAGCGGCATGAACATTCCGAGGCAGAGCCCCAAGGGTGCCAGCAGGGCAACGGAAATCAGGACCCGGAGGCCCAGAGGTGATGCCACGGCGGCCTCGATGATCGGCGTGAGAGCCATCTGGTAGAACGTCACCAGCACGATCAGGCTGACCGCCAGAATCCCGAAGGCCTGATTCCGCTTGTTTCGGAAGCGTTCGCTGAGCAGGCTGCCGACCCCTGTGGAAAGCAGCAGGGAGAAGAGAGTGACCGTAAGCGAGTACGTCGGGTAGCCGAGGAAGAGCGTGAGTTGCTGAATCAGACAAACTTCGATGAACATGAAGCCGAGGCCGAGACACATGAAGTAGGTTCCTGCCGACGCCTTCCATTCGATCTTGCGCCAGACGTCGCGCAGGAAAACCAGAGGGGCCAGAAGGAAGACAGCCGCGAGCAGAATGGCTGCGAACAGGAGTGCGATCTGTGCTTTTTCGCCCACTCCTTCTTCGATGTTCAGTTCGCTGGATTGTGTCCGGCCCGTCAACGCATCGGGGAAGGAAACGAAATGCCAGAAAAAGGGTGAATCATCCGTGATCGGACCGATCTGATAGGGGTAGCGATCATAGAAGGCTTCGCGTTCATCGCCGTTGGCCGTGATGACGGTGAAGGCCGGGTGATCCTGGGCCATCCCGGTCGGCGTATAAATCACCTCGTTTTTCTCGAGGCTCGCGGCTGTGGTGTTCAGGGTTGCGATTTCTTTTTCGGTAAAGGGCGACTTCTTCAGCAGGATGGTGACGGTTGCCATATCGGCAAATCCGGGTGCGGCCGTAACCATTACATGGGCCGGGAAATCCTCGATGCCCAGCTTCCGGAAAGCTTCCCGGGCGGTCGCGAGGTAGCGAAGCGTGCGATTGGGCTTCTCGCCGAAGCCGATCTCGCCGAATTGGGCGCAGAGGATACCATCCGGGGTGAGGTGTGTGAGCGAGGTCTGGATCATCTCGCGCGTGTAGAGATAGCTTTCCGAGAGTACGAAAGCGCCCGACGAAGCTGCGTTCATGGCCGCATAGCTGTCGGGGGCCACCAGCCAGATCAGGTCGAAGTTGTCGCCGGAGCCCTCCAGGAAGGCTCGCCCCTCGGCATTGACGATCCGGACTTTCGGGTGCTCTGCCAATCTGCCGGTGAAGTCGGCAAAGTCCTCGTGGAGCAGGTCGACCGTCACCGGATTCAGTTCGATGCCGGTGACGTGATTGGCCTCGAAATGCAATGAGGCCATGATTTCGTTGCCGCCGGCCGAACCGACGATGGCGACGTTGGCGCCAGGGCCGAGCAAGCGGAACGGGTATTGCCGATCCATCGTGTCGTACCGCGCCAGAGAGTCCATCTCGCCGTCCCAGGAGTAGAGAACGGAACCCAGAGTTCCGTCATGGACCAGAAAGTTCGAAGGCTCTGCATCCGGCAGGGGAATTGGCACAACATCCACCCGGAACACCGGACTCCACCGCGTGAAGATCGCCTTGGACTCTCCCTCGCCCTTGATATTATCCTTGACGGGGTCGGGCAGGAGCGCGGGGGAGATGACGAAGATCAGCGAAAGAACCGCACTGATGATGACGCCGGCCGGCCACCGACCGCCCTCGTCGCGAGCCAGATTCCAGCCCGAGATCGCAAAAAAGAATCCTGCCAGAAGGACACCACCGGGAGGCGAGAGGTAGACCATGATGGGAATGATCATGGTGCAGCCCAGAGCCGCACCGCTGAGGTCGGCAAAATAGAGGCGGCTGATGTTTTCGGTTCGTGTCGCGAAGATAATCGCAAGAGCGATGCCGGCGGCAGCAAAAGGCACGAAGAGCGTGATCAGGAGAGCGCCGAGTTTCACTACTTCCAGAAAGACGGTATCCCACCGGCCCTGGCCGAGATGGATCACCATCTGGAAGAGGTTCATCGGCAGCAGCGCGGTGATGAAATACCCGATGGTCACGCTGAGCGAGGCGACGAGCGAGCACACGAGAATCAGGCGCCGGGGCGGGATCTGTCGCAGGCTCTCGAACAGCGTCACGAAAACGCCACCGGCCCCGAGCCCCAGCAGGGAGACGCCGATGACCAGATAGGTGAAGTAATAAACCAGTTTGTAGGAGAAGACCCGCGTGTAGCTGACCTCCAGAACGATGACGGCCAGTGCGATCAGGAAGATTTCGAAGTAGAGACTGCGTTTGGTTGCCATGGGAACTCTATTCTCGCGCAATCATCGTTCGGGAATCGTCGTGAGTGCTTGGGATATCTCGTTCATTTCGGCTTGTCGACTCACATTCGGGCACAAAACAAATTTTCCGCCAAAAAACTCTGCGTTGAGCCCCGTCGTTCGGTCTCGTTCAGCTGCGCGACAACCTGTGCGCTGCGGTGTCAGGGCGGGTGCTCGGGATCACTCTTGCCGGAATAAGCTTCGCAACCTTAGCCGGCCTATGATACCTCCGGGAGAGATTTTGAGGTTACGTTTGGGGGGGGTAGGCGTGAGGCTGTCGAAGGGAAATTCTTGTCGGGCGTTATTTGTGGTTGCTGCGTTGGTGGTTTCGGGTTGCGGTAGTTCGAGTGCACCGGGGCCGAACTCGCCGGAACCGATCGCGGGGCCCCCAGTGGATCCCGCGGACCCGACCCCTTTGCCGGTGCCGGAACCAACGCCTGATCCAGCTCCCCCGGCGGAGCCGGACTGCGAGGTGGAGTTCGAGAATACCTACGATGCCATCCAGACGGTGCTTTGGGACGGCATGGATTGCACGAACTCTGCCTGTCATGGCGACGCCGCCATTGGTGGTCTCGATCTGCGGGAGGGGCTGAGTCATGGAAATCTCGTGGACCGAGAATCTTTCGGTTCGACGATGGCGCTGGTGTTGCCACGGGAGCCGTTGAAGAGCCTTCTTTATTTGAAGTTGGCGGCGGCCACCGCGCCGGACCTGATGGCAGGCCAGACCGTTGCCGGGAGCCCGATGCCGTTTGGCGGTAATCAGCTCACGCACGATCAGCTCGATGTCGTGCGTGTCTGGATCGAGAAGGGCGCGGCTGCCGCCGGAGTCGTTGGCGATAATGAGTCGGGGAATTCCGACACCATCGCCGAGAAGTTGGGAGTCTGTCTGCCCGCGGCCGATCCTGTCCAGGCAATAGCCCTGCAGCCGCCGGCCGAGGGAGATGGTGTGCAGTTGGTCATGCCGGCGCATCGGATCGCGGCGGGGTCGGAGATCGAAATTTGCTATGCTTCCTACTACGACTTCAGCGGACAGGTGCCGGACCGATATCTGGATGAGAGCGGCGATTATTTCTTCGCTCGCAAGGAGGTGAGTCGTGAGGATGCGAATACCCACCACCTGATCGTGATGAAGCCGACAACGCCGATCTCCCTGATCGACGATCCGTCGTATGGCGATTGGGTATGCGCGAGCGGGACAGAAGCGGGAGCACCTTGCGACCCTCTCGATACGAATAGCTGTGGCGAAAGTATCTGCCGTAGTCGTATCGGCGATAATGTTGCCTGCTTCGGCTTCGGACCGGACGAGGGACGCCCCAATGGCGGCACGGATTTCAACGAAACCTTCCTGATTCCGGAGACCTCGATTCCCGGGTTCTATATCAAGGTGCCCCTGCGCGGCCTGGTCTATTGGAACTCGCACGCATACAACCTGACCGAGAAGGATACGATGCACAGGGCGTGGCGAAACTTTCTTTTCGCCGAGGAGCGCGAGGTCACGATGTGGCAGTGGCACGATTTCCGTTACATCGGTGCCGGGGCTGGCACGCCTGCCTTCGAGCGTCAGACCGTATGTCGCGAGCATACGTTCGAGCAGGGGGCGGGACTGTTGATGCTCTCTTCGCATACCCACAAGCGCGGCGAGCTTTTCTGGGTGAACGATCCGAGCGGCGAGAGGTTCTACGAAAGCCCGTTCTATGATGATCCGTTCTATCTCACCTTCGACGAGCCCTGGGTCTTCGATTCTGAAGATTCGGCCGAGCGGACTCTGGAGTTCTGCGCGATCTATAATAATGGCGTCGCGCGGGACGGTAGTCCGGATCCCTATACAGTCACACGGCGATCCGAGAGGCCTGCCGGAACAACCTGCGTGCCAACACATTGCGCCGAAGGGCGTATCGCGGAACCCTGCGGTGGCGTCGGGGATGATGCGACCTGTGATTCGGAACCGGGGGCCGGGGACGGGTTTTGTGATGCTTGTGCCATTACGCCCGGTGTCACCACCGATGATGAGATGTTTGTGCTGATCGGTGGCTTGGCCGTGTACGAAAATCAGTAGCGAACAGCCTGCGCGGGCGAATCCTCCGCCCACGGACCTCTGTTGGATTGGAGAACGAGATGACGCGAACCGGAACCTTGGGGAAAACCTGTCTGATGGCATCGGTCTGTTTCACGGCGGCGCTGGCGCTCGCCAGTTGCAGCGGTAGCAGCGCCGACCAAAGCAGTACGCCAAAATATGCAGGGAAGGGTTCTTATGCGGTCGGTATTACGACGCTGGGGCTCGGTGACCGCGAGGTGGAGGTCTGGTATCCGGTTGATCCGGACGCCACCGCAGGTCACGACACGACAAGTTACGTGTCCTTTGAAGTCCTGCCGCAGGCGATCGTCGATATTCTTCCGCCGGAACTCAATATCGAAATCTCGGTCGATGCCTATCGCGATCTCGCCGCGAGTGCGGATGGGCCGTTCCCGATTCTCACCTTCAGCCACGGTGCCGGCGGCTTTCGCTACGCGTACTCGGCCCTCCTCACGGAGGTGGCTTCGCACGGAATCGTCGTCGCCTCGATCGACCACACGGAGTGGGGACTCCTTCAGCAGGTAGGGTTGCGCGGGGAGGTACCGGACCGAACCGCCGAAGATGTCGTTCTGGCAACAATCGGTGCCTTGGGGGATGCGGATGCTGATGCGGGATCACCGCTTTTCGGTGGCGTCGATACGACACTCGTTGTGACCTCGGGCCACTCGGCGGGAGGCCGCGCGGCTTTTGCCTTGCCCGAACGTCCGGAGGTTCGAGCAATGATCGGGTTTGCGACTGGCAGTGCGCGCGGTTTGATTACCGACAAGCCCGTCCTGCTTTTGGTGGGCGCCGAGGACCGAGGAGCCGCGAGGCTTGAGGAGTCCTATGAGGAACTTGCCGGCCCGAAGCGCTTTGTCTCGGTCGATAACGCGGGCCATAATAGTTTCACCGATCAATGCGATATCCTCTGGAATGGCAATAATTTTCTCGAAGACCTGGTCGCGGCCGGATTCCCCATCCCCGAGAACCTCTTGTCTCTGGCCATCGATGGTTGCTTGCCCGAAAATCTGGACCCCGAAGAATTCTGGAGGATCACGGGTCATTTTACTGTCGCGCATATGCGCGATGCCTTTGGCCTCGACCGGCAACCCGTTGGTCTGGGGCCGGGTATTGCCGACGCCTTTCCGGGGGCCTCGATGATCTACGAGTTCGAGGACTGAGGGTTCGGCTCTTCTCCGCAAGCGCAAACTCAGGCCATGACTTGCACGGTGCTTTTGGCTCGAAAGTTTCGGCAGTTTTCGGTAAACCAATTGCAGTTCGAGTCACCCGTGACCGAGTATTTGTGAGATAAACTATGCCCCTTCAACATATCGTCTGGCTAAAGAAAAAAGATCATTGCAGCGATCCCGATCTCGAGAACCTGCTCCAAGAACTCCTCGCTTTGGTGGATGTGATTCCCGAGATCGAGAGCATCAGTTGCGGGGCGAATATCACCGATCGGGCCAATGGCTTTACGCATGGGATCATTGTCACGCTCACCGGCCCCGACGCATTACAGGGTTACCTCAGCCACCCGGCGCATAAGGTCGTGGGTGGCAAGTTGGCCCAAAATGCGGACCTGATGGCGCTGGATTACGAGTCCTGAACCGATCGCATGCCCGATCGTATTGTAGTTCTCCGGTTTTGTGAGTCGAGTGGGCTCTGCGCCATCTTCGATTCATTTTCGGTGGACGCCTGATGCGTGAACTCATTGAAAAGCTCTCGGCGACTCTGGATGCCGCCACGCTATGTGTGGGTGCCGATATCAGTGATAAATATCACGCGGATTGGAGTGGAGCCGATCCCTGTGCTCCGCCGGTTTTATTGAAACCCAAAACAACCGCGGACCTGTCCGGCATCATGGCCCTATGTTTCGCGCATGATCAGCCTGTCGTGATCCAGGGCGGACTTACCGGGCTTGCTGGCGGCGCGACACCACTTTCTGGAGAATTGGCGATTTCGCTGGAACGAATGCAGGGGATTGAATCCATCGATCCTTCCGGGATGACGATGACGGCTCTTGCGGGGACCCCGTTGCAGGTGCTGCAGCAAGCAGCGGACGATCATGAGCTGTCCTTGCCTCTGGATTTGGGAGCGCGTGGAAGCTGCCAGATCGGCGGCAATGTTTCGACCAATGCCGGGGGGACGGAAGTCATACGCTATGGAATGACTCGGGCGCTCGTTTTGGGGCTGGAGGCCGTTCTCGCGGACGGAACGGTGGTCAATGCCCTGAACACTCTGGTCAAAAACAATTCGGGCTATGATCTCAAGCACCTCTTTATCGGATCGGAAGGAACCCTCGGGATCATCACGCGGGTGGTTCTGCAATTGCAGCCCAAGGCGCGCAGCACGCATACCGCGCTCTGTGCGGTGGAGGACTATGGGTCCATTGTCGAGTTGTTGGTCGAGCTGAAACGCAGCCTCGGATCGGGACTCACCGGGTTCGAGCTGATGTGGTCGAGCTATTTTGACAAGGTCCTCGAGGTGCTCCCCAAACTGTCCAGCCCGCTGGGTGATTCGTCGCCTTTCTATCTGCTGGTGGAATATCTCGACAACGATCAGGCGTTGGGCGCGGATCGCTTTGCCTCGGTTTTGTCGCGACAACTCGAGTGTGGCCTTCTCAAGGACGCCGTGATCGCCAAATCGCATCAGGATGCGGAGCGGTTTTGGGAGATACGCGATGGGATCAGTGAACTATTTCGAGTTCTCGGTCCAGTATCCAACCAGGATGTCAGTCTGCCGATTGCGGATATCGGAGTCTTTGCCACTGACCTCGATCAGCAATTGAAGGCGAAATACCCGGATATCGAAGTGCTGCTATTTGGTCATATCGGGGACAATAATATGCATGTCTGCGCCTATACCGGGCGGGAAGAGGACAAGACGAAGATCAGCCACGATATCATGCACCTGATCGGCGATTACTCCGGCGCCATTACCGCCGAGCATGGCGTCGGTGTCCTCAAGCGCGACTATCTCTCCCTCAGCCGAAGCGCCCCGGAAATCGCTCTGATGAAGACCCTGAAAGCCGCCATCGATCCCAAGGGGCTTCTCAACCGGGGACGGATCTTCGACTGATTGGCCCTTGGCTGCGCGCTGGTAAATGATCTTGTGATCGATCTTTTCTGCGGCGGGGGCGCTCGGCTTTCCAGCCCGTTCGTATCGTGTGTACTGTCCTGCGAAAATCCGTCATAAACGAGGCAGGCACCCTCGGGGGGTGGCGTCTTCGCGAGCATTGGATGCGGTTTAGCCCATATTCGCAGGGACGGAATCAATGACGCGGTCGGAACATGAAGGTTCCCTGATAATTTTTTGAGACAAGGAAAAACGATGAGTCATCCAGAGAGAAAGCTGTCCGATAAATGGTTTGAGCAATGGGCGAAAACGGATTCTTATATGGCCTCTGACGGCCATAGCAATCGAATTCCATTGCGTTTGGCCAGCACCAACGTCGTGCTTTATGGCAAGGCGAAATTATCGGAAGTGCTCAAGGAGTTCGAGCATGAGGACCATCGACCGGTCACCGTCGGCGGCGATGTCCCCGTGCAGTTGTGGTGCAATAATTTTGTCGACACGGATTGTGGACCTGCCGACCAAATAAATCCTTACGTCGAGACATGGTACTCGTTTCCGGTCACGCCTAAATCGGCGCCATTGGATCTGCCTTATGAAAGTCCATTTTCCTACAACGTAGACGCGCCCGAAGCTCTGGTTTGGTGTCACCGGGTGTTATGCGCTCCGGCGAGCGATGGCTATGCGCTTGGCGCGATCGCGGCGATTGCCGGCGGCCGCGAGGTTTGGGGCTTCCCCAAGCACCCGGATCCCGCCACGCTCCGATTTGTCTACCCGGATGACGAGACCGTTGTTTTCGAGGGCGCTCATCAGGGGCACAAGGCGGTCGCTCTCAAAATCAAGCGGCCGGAGAGTGTCGAGGGCCATATTACGGTTCCTCTTGATGTACGAACGGGTGAGGATACCTGCATCACCCCGCGCCAACATCCCTCGAAAGCAACGTTTGTGGCGAAGCAAACGCGCTACGGACAGGCCTTTGCGGCAACCATGAATTTCTCGCCTTGGGATGAGGCTACGGATTCGATCACCATTTACGATGAGGAAGATTATTTTGGTGGGTTGCTCAAGAGCTGGGCATTCGAGCCCTCACTGAAGATGCATTGTTCGGACTTGAAGATCGTCGCCTTCAAGCCGGCGGGGTGGGGCGGCTGAATCCGATCTACTCCTGAGCCGCCAGGACAGGACCCGCATTGCCGATGGGTGCCCATGCCAACAGAGATGCGTCACCAGCAAATGTGCTCTTGACCAACTCGATCCCTGCGGCGTCCGCGACCTCCTTGTATTGCATCCATGACATGACGGCAGCGATCGGGGTTCCGACGCCTTCATCGAACTGGATCGGGCCGTAGAGGTTCGCGCTATAAATCAGGTTCTCGTCACCCACTCGCTGGGTTGATTCGTGACGGGCGCCCGCCGGCTCATAGAACCAGACTCCGGGCCCATAACCTTCGGGGGGGCCGGCGCGGTAGCCGATGCGGCCATTGAGCACCATGAAGTCAGACGCTCCGAGATGGTAATGCGGGCCTGCGACGCCATTATGCTGGACGATCAGCGATGTGATTCCGGTTTCCTCGCTCACGCGGAGCACCTTGAGTCCTACATCGGGGACGTTGGGGTCGATGACCCAGGGCACCGCTCGCGTATCGATAAAATGTGGGTGCACGGAGCGCCCGACATCGGCGGCAATGCCCTCGGCCGCAACCACCAGCGGCGTGCCACCGGCCGTGTTCATGGCCAACGGTTGAGCGATTCCCTCATAGGCCGGGGGCCGCTCCTTCATGCATTCCGCCAGGGTATTGGGCACGAGAGTCACGCCGCGCTCGCGTGCGGCTGCAATGATATCGAGACTCGTCAGAACGCCGGCGATGGCTTTGCCGTCTTGCTCAAGAAACGCGACAGGTCCATGGAAATTCGCCAGAAATTCGACATCCTCGACGGCGACCAGGCGGTCGATGCGGGCATTTGCCGGTACGTACCCCCAGGTGCCGGGCTCCAGATCTCCACTCATGGGGCCTTCCGGGTAGGACAAGGTGCCCGAAAGCATCATCATATCCATCGCGCCAAGGTAGACCAATCCTGACAACTCGGTGCCCCGGTTGAGTTTGACGACCACTGTGAAGATACCGGTTTCGACACTGGCGCGGAGAGGTTTGATGGCCATGCCCGGGGCTTGGGTCAAATCGATCCAGGGAAGGGCATTGGTGTCGATCCCACCCTCGATCCCGGTCGGGTTAAATTCTGGATTATAGCCTGCGTTCATCTGTCGGTTCCCCCCTGATTATCTGATCGATCTGAAATAACTGCTTCAACTGCGCGGTAATTGCATCAAGACACTGTGAATCACGCCGCCATCAATCGTGATGTTCTCGCCACTGATGTACCCTGCTTTGTCCGAGGCGAGAAACAGCGCGGCTTCGGCGACATCATCGGCGTGGCCGAGCCGCTTGAGCGGGACGGCGTTCGAGCGCAGCTGGCGTACGGTCGGATTTTCGAAAAACGGGCTTTGCATGCCCGCGTCAATGAATCCGGGTGCGATCGAATTGACCCGGATATTGTGCTCGCCCCATTCCATCGACATTTGTTTGGTCAAGGCGATGACGCCGGTTTTTGCGGTTGCATAGGCACCACAATTGGTCGACGGGTTGATGCCGTTGACCGAGGACATGTTGATGATGCAACCACCGGCCGCTTCTTTCATCCGCCGGGCGGCGACCTGAGACGCGATGAAGACGCTTGTCAGATTCACATCGATGACCCGCCGGAAATCCTCGACTCCATGCTCGAGCAGAGACCCGGTGCGCAAAATACCGGCGTTGTTGATCAGCACATCGGGCGTTTCTCCAAACTTCTCGAATGCTTCTTCCACGGATGTGGCATCGCTTACGTCGGCGACCATGGCGGTGCCGCCGATATCGTGGGCAACTTCCTGTGCTTCTTCGAGGACGAGGTCGAGCACGCCGACCTGATAACCTGCTCGCGCTGCATGTTCTGCGATACATTTGCCGAGGCCGTGGGCGGCTCCGGTCACGATCATGGAAGGCATATGAACTCCTAAGGTTTCTGTTGTTGCCGCGGGGGTCAGTCAGAAGCGATCAAACCTCGCGAAAGCAGACTATTTTTTCTCGTTCTGTACAAACTCATAATTCAGGATTCGGTTGCCATAATGACCGACCCGCCAACCGGGGGGGTCCTTGCGAACGGGCCGGAGGGGCTCCGTAGATTGTGCCACGCCGCCGATATAGACCTGCTTGATTCTTTCAAGCTCGCCGAGGACGGTCACGTCGGCGAGCGGATCTCCGTCCACCACAATCACATCGGCAAGGCGTCCGGCTTCGATCGCTCCGGTCTTGCCTTCGAGGCGCAAGGCAAAGGCATTGTCGCTGGTAGCTGCCTTGATGGTCTCGAGGGGGGTCAAGCCGATGCTCTCGATGAAGACTTCCAGCTCCCGGTAGTGCCAGTCTCCGTAGGGTGTGATCGAAAACCCGCTCTCGGTGCCACAGAGAAGCGGGACACCCGCGTCGAAGGCCCGCTTCAGCATGACGGAACTCGCCGATATCTCCCGTTTGAACAATTCCTGCAAGGAAGGGGACGCGCCGACACCCGCGCCGTATTCCGCGAGGTTGGCCTGAAAGGTGAAGGTGGGCGCGATGGGTGTGCGCGTCGCGACGACCGCTTCGAGGGCTTCTTCGTCCATATGCGTTGCGTGCAGGATCAGGTCAAAGCCGGCCCGGGCCGAGTCCCGGATACTGCTGGCACCCCGGCAATGGCCGACGACGGGCGTGTCGAGTTCGTGAGCTGTGTCCGCGACCAGTTGCAACTCGCTATAGTTCCAAACCTGCAACTCACCTTCACATTGCATCCGTGGTGAGAGGCCGGTGACGTGTACCTTGATCCAGTCGACCCCGATCTTCACTTGTCGCCGGACCTCGGCAACGATTTCGTCGCGACTCGCGACGATTTTTCCGTAACCGCGGCGGCCCTCATCGGGGAGGAGGCGTCCGGCTGTCCCACCGACGGATGTCAGCAAGGCGTTGCCCCCGACCGCCATGCGCGGGCCGTAGATGATCCCCGCTTCGATGGCATCGCGGAGGTCGATGCTGGTCTCGTATAACGAGTCCGGGTCCATGAAACCGGTGACGCCGGCGCGCACCAACTTCTGGACGTTTCGAGCCGCAATAATCGCTGACAGTCCTTCGCGCCGATGGAAAAAGAGCTCGTCATTGGAGCTCGGCTCGTCAAAGCTGATGTGGCAATGGGCATCGATCAGGCCCGGCATGATCGTCATGCCGCCCACATCGATGCGGCGGGTCGATTCCGGCAATTCAATGGTTTCGGCCGCGGTATGGACGCGGCTGATATGGCCGGACTCGATCCGTACGCTGCCGTCGAAAGCCTCGTTGCCGAGGCCATCGATGATACGGCCATTGTCGAGTAGAAAATCGGCTTTGGAATCACTCATCCACGGTTCCTCCCGGATGCCTGCTCATGAGGTGGCTCTTAATAAACGCCGCGCGTTGTCGGCCATTTGCTGTGTTCGGGGCGCATCGAGCTGAATTCTCTGAGGTTGATCCCATCCCGAAAAGTTCGTTCCCAATACGATATGCTCTGCGCCTACGAAACCTTCCAGACGCGGCAACAAACTATCGTCGTGAACATGGTTGTCCAGCCAAAAACGCGAAAGCAGTGCTTCAAACGCCCCGTCGGGGCGCAGGGCGTCAGGGCTCCAGGGCCTGCGCCGGGTCGCGTCCGCCAGTCGCTCTGCGACGACGGCGATCGCGCCGCCGCCGTGGCTGAGGCAGACGTCGAGCTTGGGGTGGCGCGTCATGACGCCGCCCAGGATCAGGGTCGCGATCGTCAATGCTTCCTGTGCTGCGAAACCGAGCATGATTTCCAGTTCGAATCGTTGCAGCCGCGGGTCGCCCGATGGACCATCGATGCCGGACGGGGCGGGGTGGATGAACAAGGGCACATCCAGGTCGCAGAGTGCTGTATAAAAATCGTCGAGTTCGGCACTGTCCAGCGGCAGGGGAAGCTCCGAGCCGATGCAGGCCCCCAACATGCCGAGTTCTTGCACGGCTCGTTTCAGCTCTTCGCACGCCGCATCAGGGCTCTGCATCGGCAGGGCCGCGAGCGCGGCCAGTCGCTGCGGTTGCTTGGCGACGACGGCCGCGAGTTCGTCGTTGTGCTGGCGGCAATAGCTGATCGCGAGGTCGGGCTCGATATGGTGAAAATAGGTCAGCGGGTTCGGAGACAGGATCTGGAATTCGATCTCGGCCTCGGCCATCTTCGCCAGACGGACATCCACGTCCATAAACGCACTTCCGCGATAACGTACTCCCTCGAGACGATATTCTCCGACACGAAACCATGGTTGGTCCGCACCGTCCGAGCCGATTTCCGGCCCATAGCGACCGGCGCTACCCATCGTACCGGGCAGGACCGCGTGCGCGTGAACATCAATAGAGCGAGCTGATTGCATCTTCATCGGGACTACATGGCCGCGCGCACAGCACCACCATCCACGGGTAGCGTCGTCCCGGTGACGTAGGAGGCTCTTGCCGAGGCGAGGAAGGCGACGACATCAGCGAATTCGGCTACTTCGCCCATGCGTTTGCTTGGAATATCGGCAATCAGGGCCTTCTGGATCTCCTCGGGCGCGATGCCCGTCTCTTTTGACCGTGCGCGTAGTAGTTGATCGACGCGACCCGTCCGCGTCCATCCGGGACAAACGTTGTTCACGGTGATGCCATCGCTGGCCACCTCGTTGCTGAGCGTTTTGGCCCAAC
The DNA here is from genome assembly GCA_029248525.1 of Candidatus Binatia bacterium. Taxonomy (NCBI): domain Bacteria; phylum Candidatus Binatota; class Binatia (SeqCode); species Binatia bacterium. Next base: position 12,961 of record JAQWJE010000023.1, on the reverse strand, counting down.
CGATGACGCCCATGCGGATGCTGTTCGAGAGGACCATCTGGGGCATCGGCTGCTTGACGGAGTAGGACGTGATGTTGATGATCCGTCCCCACCGCTGTGCGCGCATCTGTCCCAAAGCCAAACGGGTCAACCGCACTGTTGACATCATGGTCAGGTCGAAAGCCTGCCGCCATTGTTCATCCGCGACGTCGTCGCAGGACCCGGGAGGAGGGCCGCCCGCGTTGTTGACGAGGATATCGATGTTCAGATCATGATGCTCCAACTGCGTGCCGAGTTGTTCGATATCGTCGGCGAGGCTCAGATCGGTTTCGAAACCGTTGACCCGCACCTCGGGGTTGGCGGATTGGATCTCGGCGGTGGCGGATTGCAGGCGTTCGGCATTCCGCGCACAGATTACGATATGGGCGCCCTCCGCGGCCAGGCGTAGCGCCACGGCTTTGCCGAGGCCATCGCTGGCCGCGGCTACAAGAGCGGTTTTTCCCTGTATTCCCAGGTCCATAATCGATCCCTCCTGTTAAGCGCGGGACGAAGCGTCGGAGGCTTCGGAGCTATGCTCGGCGATAATATCTCGCAAGCCGTGTGGGGAGAGGACTTCGATCCAGTAGCCATCCGGGTCCTGAATAAAGGCCAATCCTTTCATCGAGCCGTCGTTGGGCCGCTTGACGAACGGTACCTGCAGCTTCTCGAATCGCTCGCATATGGCATGGACATCGGGAACGGTAATTCCGATATGGCCGAACCCCTGCGGTTCATCATTGCCATGATGGTAGCCGGCGAAATCTGCGTCGCTCTCGGTTCCCCAATTATGAGTGAGTTCCAACAAGGCGTTCTGACGAAAGAGCCATTCCACGCGGTCCCCCCGGTCGTCCGGGCGCTCGCCTTCGAGTGCTCCCTTGAAGCCGAGAAAGTACAGGGAAAAATTCATTTTCTCGAAGTCGAATCTCTCCAGAAGTTCCATGCCGATCACGTCGCAATAAAAGGGCAGGGAGAGCTTCGGGTCCTTGATCCGCAGCATGGTCTGATTGAGTCGAATGTTGCTTGGTGTGTTTGTCATGAGGTTCCTGTTCTCGCGTTCGTTTTCCAGGTGCGCGCTTCCGCGTCGCGGGTCATGGATCGCGGCATCCGGAAGGCCGCCTTGTTTGTCCGGAAAACAACCCCGGCAGGGTTCATTTGTAAGTCTTGTCGAAGTCTTTCCAGCTTGGGGAGGACTCCGGGAAATCCGCAGGGCGTTTATCCCCGCCAACGGTGAGGCGATCTTCCTGATTGAGCGTATCGACGTACTCGTTGATGGGTACGTAGTAGAAAAAGTGGAGTTCACGCTCACTGAAATACCAGACTCCCGATTCGCGTCGGTACTTGTCCTTGTATTTCATCGCGGCGATGCTCACGACCCCGGCAGGCGTTGTTTCCGCGTGGCTGTAGACGGTTCCTCGGGCCGTGTCGGGATCGTCGTCGAACTCCACGATCAAGTCATGCGTCCAATGGTAGCCGGGGCCGCGCGTTTTCAGCACCTCGATGAACATCGTGGTGATCGCTTCCCGGCCCGTGGAATGGAGGAAGCTGCTCGGAGATTTGAAGACGGCATCCTCAGTGAAGAGATTCTGTAATTTGGAGATATCGTGCTCGTCGCAGGCCACAGCATAGTTCGTGGCCAATTCCTCGATGGCTGTTCTTGTTTCGAGCCGATCAACCCGAGCCTCCAGTTTTTCAATTGCTGTCATCGATTCATCCTATGTCTTTTGTTGGTTGCCGGTCTCTTGCATGAAGCGCGCCACCCATTGGTGGTAGTGCTGCACGCCGGGTTCGTTTCTGCCGATAAGAAAATGGCTATTGGCGCCAGCGGGCAATGCGCGCTGGATGCTGTCGACGACGACGTAATCCTCATCTTGCACGGCCTGCAGCGTCATCGCTGAGAATTCCTTGGCCGCCAATTCCTCGGCATCCGAATCGGGCTTGCGGGAGCAGAGCAGGGTTTGCCTGGTTGTCGTCGAGAAAGGCGTGTCGCCCGGGAAAACCTGACTGACGAGGCAATGGCCCCCGACGATTCCGGAAATCGATAAATTGGGAAACGCGGAATGAATGATGCGGATATACTGATTGCCATCCCAATCAGGATCTTCCATCTGATCCAGCTCGTTGAGGTTTTTTCGGCCAAAGGTCAACCGCTGGTGAGGGCCGTAGGTATCGTGAACGAGGAGATTACCGACCGTGTGTTTTCCGACGGTTTTTCCGTGCACGGTGTCGTGGTGATACACCTCGAGATAGCCATCGATGGTAGCTTTCCAGCCCGGGCCGGGCAGGTCACGTTGCTTGTATAAATACCAGTTGCCGAGATCGAGTGAGTCCAGCTTCTCTGCGAAATCGCCAAGCCAGTCATCGACATTGAACGTCGCGAGCGGATCCAGCGCGACCCAGATCACCCCGGACTTTTCGGCAGACGGCAGTTCGGTCAGTCCCAATGTCGATTTGTCCACTTCGCCAAAAGTATCTGCGGCATTGAGGTAGACGAGTTCACCATCGGCCGCATACGTCCAGGAGTGATACGGGCAGGCGAAGCGAGACTTTTTGCCGGCGCCTTCGGCACAGACGGTGGCCCCACGGTGTCGGCAGACATTCAGAAACGCACGGGCCTTGCCGTGCTTGTCCCGCGTCAGCAGGACCGGTTTCCTGCACACGGTCTTGGCCAGGTAGGTGCCGGGTTCCGGAAGCTCGATCGAAAGTGCGAGTCCCAACGGCAATTTCGTGAAAACTCTTTCGAACTCTCGCTTGAATCGCTCTTCGTCGAGATAGGCTCCTACCGGAAGTTGCAGCGGGGATCCGGCCTGATCGGTTGTCTTGTTTTTGAAATGGTGGTGGGCGCGCTTGGCGAGACCGCGCAGTTCCTCAGCGCCTTCGAGGTCTTGCCCGGCGTTTTGTTCGTCTGTCGGAATTGATGGTGTCATGAAAAGTCACTCCCGGCCTTCAATTGCAGTAGATTTCCCCGATTCTCCTGTGGTGGTGCCAGCTCGGAAAATGCCGGGATATTTTCAATCACGGATTCGCTCTGTTCCAGAGTATGTTTGCGCATTGCCTCATAGGCGGCATCAGCGTCATTGGCTCGAATCGCGGCGAGGATGATTTCGTGGTCGTCCTGGTTGCGCTGCAGGCCGCCTTCCAGCGACACCTGAAAGCGTCGGTAGGGCACCAGCCTGGCGGCGAGCTCGGAGGTGATCTTCACCAGAGTCGTGTTTTTGCTTCCCTCCAGAATCAGGGAATGGAAAGCGCGACCCAAGGCGGCGTAATTGTCGATTTCTCCAACGAGCAGCTTTTCGGCGGCCAGCGAGTGGATTTTCGATAATTCAAAACGCTCGGCGCGACTCATGCGCGATGTCGCGAACCTGGCGGAGAGGCCCTCGAGTTCGGCCAGAGTTTCAAACAGTCCGAAGAAGTCGTCGACATTGAATTCGGCGACAATGGCTCTCTTGCGGGCCTCTTTTTTAATCAGACCCGCCTGAACCAACAGGAAGATGGCTTCGCGAACCGGGGTCCGGGACACACCAAATTGTTTGGAGGTCTCGGTTTCATCGATGACGCTGCCGGGGCTGAGTCGCCCGGTCAGAATATCGGATTCCAGACCGATCCGAACAGTTTCGGCCTGAGTCAGATGGCCGCCCTGATGACGGGCGCTGCGGGAGGGTTCTGTGCTCATGGATTCTCATTTCCCGGTGCTGCGGGCTCGATCCGGCCGGGACTTCGGGTCGCCCATGTATACAGCGGGGCATTGTTGTATACAAGAAAAACCGCTGATTCACGCACGGAAATCTTTTATCGCTCCGGGGGGCGGAATCCGACCAATTGCTCCCCGGCAGCGCTCCGGCCGAGGTGTCGCGGGATGCAGGCCCGTCTTCAGAGACTGTTGAACCCGGCAATGAAATGGCCGGCAGTCGCTCCGTTGTCGACCGGTAACTCGGCCCCGGTGATGTGGGTGGCGGCGTCCGAGGCCAGAAAGACGACGGCATCCGCGATCGCCTCGGCGGGGGCTCCTCCGGGAATGGCGCGGTCGTTCTGGAAGGCTACCGTGTCGTCGAGAAATGGCAGGATCTTCTCCATCCAGGGCTCGTACATCTGGGGGTTGCCGCCGCCGCTGGCGATATAATTGACGCGAATCCCGTCGCGCCCGAATTCGAGGGCGGCGGCTTTGGTGAGACCCCGCAAGCCGAATTTGGAGGTGACGTAGGCGCTCAGCCCATTGGTGCCGAACATCCCGTCAATCGAGCCAATATTGATCACCGCGCCCTTGCCCTGCGCCGCCATCGGGACGTAGGCCGCCTGGGTACCGAGAAAAGGTCCGGTCGTATTTACATCGAGGACGCGCCGAAAAGTTGCCGCCGACGTGTTGCTGATCCGACCAATGTCGAGGACGGCCGCATTGTTCACCAGGATGTCGAGTCGGCCTTTGTCGCGGACAACCGTCTCGACCAGTTGGTTCCATTGGGTCTCATCGGTGACGTCGAGGTGGGCGAAGCTCGCGTTCGGGCCGATCTCGGCGGCGATCCTTGCGCCCTCGTCATCCCGGACGTCGGCGAGGATCACTTGGGCACCTGCCTTTGCTATCCGGTGCGCGATCGCGGCGCCGACACCGCGGGCCGCTCCGGTTATGATTGCTACTTTATCGCTGAGTTCCATGGGTCCATAGGTGTCGCGCACGTGCGGGGAACGCAAGCGAAGGGCACAGCGTCGCGTGGGCGGGATGAGCGTTGCCGCGGTCTGTGTCTTTCACCGTCGAGAGGGCGGTGTTGCTCGGCCCCTCCCCAAGCGATGCGTCGCGTGCCATAGTAGGCAACGTTCGAACGCAGGCTTATGTCCGATTCCTTCAAGAAAACAACCGAGGCGACACCAACCAAAATGCAGAAGGCCACCGGCGCCACGATGTTCTACTACGGCTCGGGTGCGGTTGCGGTCGGCATCAAAAACATTCTTTTCGCTTCGTTTGTCCTGCTTTACTACAATCAGGTTCTGGGAATGGATCCGTTCCTGGCCAGTTCGGCACTCGCTCTTGCATTGGTCCTCGACGCGGTCTCGGACCCGCTGATCGGCGCCTGGTCGGATCGGGTGAAGTCCCGGCTCGGCCGCCGGCATCCGTTCATGTATGCCAGCATCCTCCCCTTTTCGTGCTCGATCTATTTCATTCTGCAACCGCCGGTTTGGGTCGCGTCGGACGATCTCTTTCTCTATCTGCTCCTGATGTCGATGGCGGTGCGGCTCTCGATGACGTTCTACGAAGTGCCGAGGCAAGCTCTGGGCCCGGAATTGACCAAAGACTACGAGCAGCGGACAGCATTGGTGGGAGTGGCTACGGCGTTCGCGTGGCTGGGGGGCGCCGGGATGGTCGCCTGCATCTACGCGTTCTTCTTTCCCGAGACCGGTGTCTACACCGGCTCGAAGGCGCTTCTCAATCCGGAAGGTTATGAGTCGATGGCGCTGGCGGCAGCCGTAGCTGTCTTCATTTCCTGCGTGTTCTCGACCGTCGGCCTGCAGGGAAAAATCGACCACCTCTACGTGCCCCCCGAAACCGGGAGGCTCCGCTTCGGAGATTTTCTTCGTGAGGCTCGGGAAACCCTCGCCAATCGATCATGGGTGGTGATCTTTCTCGCGGGGTTGGTGTTCGCACTCTTCATCGGTCTCCAGTCGGGGACCGATCAGTATTATAATATCTACTTCTGGCAGTGGGTTCCGGCGCAGTTGACGCCCATTCCGATCGTGCAGGGGCTCGCCGTGATTGCGGCGGCTCTTTTGACATCACGTTTGGCGGTGGGGCGCGACAAGAAGCGCCTTGCGGTCGGGCTCTTCTCGACAACGGTCGTTTTGGGCCCGCTCCCTCTGGCGCTGCGCCTTCTCAGTGAAGCCACCGGCACGCTTTTCTTTCCTCCGAACGGTACCGATCTCCTCTGGTGGATTTTGCTGGCTCACGTGAGCTTGATGGGCGCACTGTCGGTTGGGGGCTTCATTCTGATCGGCTCGATGGTGGCCGACATCGTGGAGCAAAGCCAGGAAGTCACGGGGCGCCGCAGCGAAGGGCTGCTGTCGGCCGGGCCGGCGCTGGTTCAAAAGACCATGAGTGCAGGCGGAGTCTGGATTACCGGGATCCTCTTGTCGGTTTTCGGTTTCGATGCTGTCGAGCCCACAGTGGAATCGATGCGCGAACCCATGCACCGTCTGGCCGTCTTCCACCTGATCCTTGGGGTGTCGTTGCCCGCGATCTCGACCTATCTGGTTTCGAAGTACACGATTACGCGAGAGTCTCATCTCGAGCGTCTCGAGACATTGGGTTACGCCGATCCGCCTCCCGAAACCTCCGATGATTGATTCGCGCAGCCCCCTGCGGTGCATATCGTCACGCAAGGGTTGCTGATTCGGCGGCATGGCCTTCCGGCCCTCGGCAAGGTTGGCTTATCTTGCGCATAAGCATCCTTTACGGAAAAGAATCAGAACTGCTCGCTGCGGGTAATGAAAAACCCGGTTGACTATGACAGTATGATTTTGGTCGGCCCGGATGGGTCGTCCATGGCCCTGAATCCGAGCGAGCGGTAACCGTGAAAGCAACTGATACGAAGAACCCGGAGTACTTCCACAAGGTAGTGGATTGCCAATACGCCTGCCCGGCTCATACGCCGGTGCCCGAATATATTCGACTCATTGCTGAGGGCCGCTACAGCGACGCTTATATGGTGAATTGGGAGTCGAATGTATTTCCCGGGATATTGGGTCGGACCTGCGATCGCCCCTGCGAACCAGCGTGCCGGCGTGGTCGGATCGAAGAAGAGCCCGTCGCCATTTGCCGGCTCAAACGTGTCGCTGCCGACAACAAGGATGCGGCAACGGTCGAAAGCCGACTCCCGGTGATCCCGGAAAAGAAAAATGGGAAGCGCATCGCCCTGATCGGCGCCGGGCCTGCTTCCCTGACGGTGGCGCGTGATCTGGCGCCGCTCGGCTATATTATCGATATCTTCGATAACCAATTCGCCGGTGGCGGGATGATGCGCAGTCAGATCCCTGCTTTTAGATTGCCGGTGGGGGTTCTGGACGAGGAAGTGAATTATATCCTCGATCGTGGGGTCAACGCGACATTCGATGTCGAAGTGGAGAGCCTCAAGTCAATTCTTGACCAAGACTACGATGCGGTATTCGTCGGCACGGGTGCTCCGCGCGGCAAGGGACTGGAACTACCGGGCCTCGAGGACGTGACCGCGAATGTTCATCTCGGTATCGACTGGTTGTCGTCGGTTGCCTTTGAGCACACTCACGAGATTGGCAAGCGAGTGTTGGTACTGGGCGGTGGGAACACTGCAATGGATTGCTGCCGGACGTCCAAGCGACTCGGCGGCGACGATGTGCGTGTGGTCGTGCGCTCGCCCTATGCGGATATGAAGGCGTCACCTTGGGAAAAGGAAGATGCTCAGCATGAGGGGATCCCGATTTTCGACAATCACGTCCCCAAGGATTTCGTGGTGGAAGAGGGCCGTCTGAAGGGCATGCATTTCGAGAAGGTCCGCGCCGAATACGACGCCGACGGCAGACGCCGTCTGATTCCCACCGATGAGGACCTGGTGTTCATGGAAGCCGATGCGGTGCTGATGGCCATTGGTCAGGAAAACTCGTTCCCCTGGATCGAGCGAGATATCGGCATCGAGTTTGGCAAATGGGATATGCCGGTCGTGGACAAGGTCACCTTCCAGTCGACTAATGAAAAAGTCTTCTTCGGCGGCGATGCGGCATTCGGCCCGGAAAATGTGATCACCGCGGTGGCCCATGGGCATCAGGCTGCCGTCAGCATCGACCTTTTCCTCAATGGCAAGAGCGTCACCGATCGGTTGCACCCGATGGTGAACCTGGTCAGCCAAAAAATGGGCGTCCACGAGTGGAGCTACGATAACGGCATCGCAGACGACGATCGCTATGTGGTGCCGATGGCGCCGCTTGCGGAAACCCTCGCTGATCGCAAGATGGAGGTGGAACTCGGCTTCGATCAGGCGACGGGTTATCAGGAAACCCAGCGCTGCTTGAACTGCGATGTGCAGACGGTCTTCGATACGCCTCTCTGTATCGAATGCGATGCCTGTGTGGATGTCTGTCCTACGGATTGTATTACCTTCACCGGAGACGGTGAGGAAGACGACCTCCGCACCCGCCTGTCGGCGCCGGCGGCCAATGCAACGCAGGATCTATACGTATCCGAGCTGCTGCCGACGGCTCGGATCATGGTGAAGGACGAGGACGTCTGTCTGCACTGTGGGCTATGCGCGGAGCGCTGCCCCACGGCGGCGTGGGATATGCAGAAATTCCTCTACCAGGTGAGCAAGGCAGGACAGCCGGCATGAAGCCCCTTGCTTCGGTGAATGACCTCGTCATCAAATTCGCCAATGTGAACGGAACAGGTTCTGCCAGCGCCAACAATATGTTTGCCAAGGCTCTGTTCCGCATGGGTCTGCCGGTAGCTCCGAAGAATATCTTTCCATCCAATATTCAGGGTCTGCCTACCTGGTACGAAGTCCGGGTGTCGGAGAAGGGCTATCTGGGTCGGCGGGGCGGCGTGGATATCGCGCTTTCCGTGAATCCGCAGAGCATGGCGCAGGACATCCAGGAGGTCGAGCCGGGTGGCTACTTCGTGTACGACAACACGAAGCCACTGGATCTCCGCCTGCTGCGCGATGATGTCTCGATTATCGGTATTCCTCTGACGCGGATCTGCAACGAGGAGTATAAAGACCCTCGCCAGCGCCAGCTGTTCAAAAACGTCATCTATGTCGGTGCGCTCGCGGCGCTGCTGGATATGGACTTCGAGGTGCTCACCGGTCTGGTCGAGGATCAGTTCAAGGGAAAAGACAGGCTGATCCAGCCGAATATTCACGCACTGGAATTGGGTCATGATTGGGCGCGTAACCATCTCGAGTGCCCTCTGGGTGTCCGCGTTGAAGCCCGCGAAGGGCCCCGGGATTCCATTCTTCTCGATGGGAATACGGCGCTGGGCCTGGGCGCTATTTATGGTGGCGCTACGGTGGCCGCGTGGTACCCGATCACACCGTCGACGTCGGTCGTCGATGCCTTCGAGAAATATTGCAAGCGTCTGCGCGTCGATCCGGAAACCGGCCGTCGCAACTACGCCATTGTTCAGGCAGAGGATGAACTTGCCGCTATCGGTATGGTGATCGGCGCCAGTTGGAACGGCGCCCGCGCGTTCACCGCGACCTCCGGTCCCGGAATTTCATTGATGAGCGAATTTCTGGGGCTTGCCTACTTCGCGGAGATTCCCACGGTGCTTTTCAACGTGCAACGTGCCGGGCCGTCCACGGGCATGCCGACGCGGACCCAACAGTCGGATGTCCTGTCCTGTGCTTATGCTTCCCATGGCGATACCAAGCAGGTCCTGCTCTTTCCGTCGACGCCGCGCGAATGCTTTGACCTCGGGGCGAAATCGCTCGATCTTGCGGAGCGCTTGCAGACGCCGATTATTCTGATGACGGATCTCGATCTCGGCATGAACGATCATATCTCGAGTCCTCTGGAATGGGATGATGCCCGCGAGTTTGACCGGGGCAAGGTGATGACGGCCGAGGAGCTCGAAGCGGGCAAGGAGTTCGGCCGGTACCTCGACGTCGACGGCGACGGGATCTGCTATCGGACCTACCCCGGGACGCACGCGACGCGAGGGTCCTTCTTTACCCGGGGTACCTCTCGCGACGAGTTCGCCATCTACACGGAAAAGGGCGAGGAGTACGAGAAGAATATGCTTCGCCTGATGCGCAAATGGGATACGATTCCCGAGCATCTTCCGGCTCCGGAGATTATCGAATCCGATCAGGATACCGACGCGGCCGTGCTCTATTACGGCACCAGCGAGGCTTCCTCCCGCGAGGCCCTCGACTATCTCGCAGATGACGGCATTTACCTGGATGCCATGCGGGTGCGCGCGTTCCCGTTCAGTCATATTGTGCGCGAGTTCATCGAAAAGCACGAGCGAGTGTATGTGATCGAGCAAAATCGGGATGCACAATTGCGGACATTGCTGATGACCGAGCTCGGACTGGCCCCCGATCAACTCAAGCCGGTTCTGAGCTTTGATGGAAACCCGATCAGTGCTCGCAATATCCGCAAGCAAATCAGGAGATACCAGGAGGGCGGGGATATTACGCCTTTTCATCGTGAGAACATCGCTATCCGTGGCGCCGGAGATTCCGCATGAGTTACCTGACACCTACGTTTCGTCACCCAGACCTGCCGGTCAATAATCTTGGGTACACCAAGGCGGACTACGAGGGCGCCCTCTCGACCTTATGCGCTGGTTGTGGGCACGATTCGATTTCCGGTTCGATCGTGCGTGCGGCGCACGAGCTGTCGATTGAACCGCACAAGATTGCGAAGCTCTCGGGGATTGGATGCTCGTCGAAAACTCCGACCTACTTTCTCGGGAATTCGCACGGGTTCAACTCGGTCCACGGACGGATGCCGTCGGTGGTGACCGGGGCGGCGTTGGCCAATCGCGATCTCCTTTATATGGGTGTTTCCGGGGATGGCGATACAGCTTCCATCGGAATGGGCCAGTTCGCGCATATCGCTCGGCGCAACCTGAACATGGTCTATATCGTGATGAATAACGGCTGCTACGGACTCACGAAGGGGCAGGATTCGGCGACGGCCGATGAGGGGTCGGCGAGCAAGAAAGGCGACCCGAATCCGTTTAATTCGATCGACCTCTGCGCCACGGCTTTGCAGATGGGTGCCACTCTGGTCGCGCGCAGCTTCTCGGGTGACAAGGACCAACTGGTGCCGCTGATCAAGGCGGCCATCAGCCATCGGGGCTTCGCCTTTATCGATGTCGTGTCTCCGTGCGTGACGTTCAACAATAATCCGGCTTCGACCAAGAGCTACGAGTTCGTTCGTGACCATGCCGAGGCGACGGGTACGATTGATTTTGTCCCCATGGGCAAAGAGATCACGGCGGAGTACGCGGCGGGTTCCAGCCACGAGGTGACGCTACATGATGGCTCCTCGCTTCAGTTGCATAAGTTGGCAGAGACCCATGATCCGCTGAATCGCCGGTCGGCGATCAACACGATCGAGGATTACCGGGAGTCCGGAAATATTTTGACCGGTCTGATCTATATGGATGAATCCTCCAGAGACCTTCACGATACTTTGGAGACCTCCGAGCGCGCGCTCAACCAGCTGGGCGAAGCCGACCTCTGCCCGGGAAACGAGCAACTCCGGAAAATCAACGCTTCCTTGCGTTGACGTCTCGCCATGCGGGTCTCAGGTGGCGGCTTGCTCGCAACGGCGTTCGCCGGGCGGTTGTTGCAGCAGGGATTCCAGGAGTAATGGCCGATCGGTCATGATGCCATCCACTCCGAGCTCGATCAGCCACAGCATGTCTTCGCACGCATTGATGGTCCACACCTGAACGGGCATGTTGACGGCGTGGGCTGCGGCTACGAGTTCCGGCGTAACGATGGGCAGGGAGTCGTCGCCGGGGATCTCGTCACCGATCTGATTGGCGTCGGGGGGGATCTGGGCGGCGATATGTTGCGGCACCTCCGGGAGGACGCCAGTGCCGAGAAAGACCGCGAAAATATCCAAGCCGACGCCCAGGGGCAGGGACGTATAGATACAAGGAGCTACGGCCTTGAACTTCGCACTCACTTCGTCATCGAAGGTGGCGACGATCAGGTCGGTGCGCCGCCCGAAGCTCAGCAACAGGTCGGCCATCTGTTGCTCGTAGGCACCCTCGCCATCGTCTTCCTTCAGTTCCACATTGATCCGGTGATCGGCAAAGCGGGAGAGGGCTTCCGGCAGCGTCGGGATGCGAAAGTCTGTGGCGCTGTAGCCCGGTGGCGGTGCCTTTTCGCCCGTGGCGATCCCGCGGAAAATATAGTCGTCGGGATCCCGGTCCCGTCGGGTGCCTTCGCCGGGGATAAACCAATAGGCGGCGTCGAGCGCCTGCACCTCGGCAAGCGTCATGTCGACGATCGCCCCGTCTCCGTTGGTCGTTCGCCCGACGCCCGCGGCATCATGCAGGACAACCAAATGGTTGTCGCTTGTCTGAAAGACATCCATCTCGAGCACATCGGCTCCGGCAAGTGCAGCCTCTGTGTAGGCGTAGAGTGTGTTTTCGGGGAAGTCCGTCACGCCGCCGCGGTGAGCGAAGTTCAGCGGATCGCCGCCGTTGACCAGCCATGGATTGGGGAGCTTGTCGAAGGCTGCATCGCATCTGCTGTCGTCGTTGCCGATAGTCGCCCGGGCCGATTCCGCGGTGGGTGTGGCATTCTTGCTGGTCTCGAAGGAGAGGAGAAAGCTCTCGTTCGGTTCTTCCTCGGTATCACCGATCAACTCGACCTCGATGGAGCCGTCCAACGCGCCCGGAGGGATGATCAATTCGCCGGAGGTGTCGAGGTAGTCCTCGCCGGGTATTGCCGTGATCGCACTCGTGGCGTAGCGCACGGTGACCGCTCGGGGTTGGGGTTCGGTCAGAGTGACTCGAAATCGTAAAATAGAGGCCTCATCCGGCCCGCCTTCGGGCCGCGCCATGGGATTGACGGTGAGCGAGGAGGGCTGGAAGCTCTCCCCGTTGTCGGCGGAACTCCCCGAGCAAGCCTGCAATATACCCAGCGAGAAGATCAGAGCCGTTATAACTGGCAACCTCTTTTTTCGATGCATCATGCTTTGTCTCCCTCGCTCACCAATCAGAATCGCTGCTGGTGGCCACTCTAGCGTGCGCATCTTGAACTACGCCAGGCAAGGCTCAGCCTCAAGCCCGACGACCCTTGTCAGGATCCAAAACATACCATCGGTCGGTGTGAGTCGCCGCGGACGGCAAGAGCGTGCACGCACAAACGCCGCGCCCAGCCCGCTTCATGAGCAGGCCGCACGCGGCGTTTGGAGACATCGATTTGTGTTCGTCGTCGTTTTTCAAACAGCCCGCAGGTGCGGG
>JAQWJE010000022.1 GCA_029248525.1 Candidatus Binatia bacterium | reverse complement strand
CAGTCCTCCGGTCGCTGGAGTTACGGAAAAGTCGGATCCTTCCATGCTCGTGCCGTGCGAGGCGGCACCTGCGTCTCCGACCAGTGGTACACCTGCCCATAGGCAGCTGATCTAGTAGGGCCCACGCAGGCCGGTTGGTCGAGTCCCATCGCCAGAATTCTGTCGTTTAAGGATGATGTCCCGTTACGTGCCCTGATCCGCGAGGGCGAAAACCAAGGCAATCCGTAACTCGTCATCGCCTAACGTCGCTTATCGGGGGTTCGATTCCCCCCGCCTCCACTTTTTTTGCCTCGCGAGGTGGAGGGCGGACTTCGCTCAAAAGGTTGGGAGTTGACCTCCAGCGGGCGATTGCATGTCCTGCCATCATGTCCCGATGGCCTTGACTGCAAAGCCGCCACTTTGTTTTGCCTTGTGCGGCCAGACCGGAGCCTCCTCGGGCTCAGGGCTGGAGCAATACCAGTTGGCGGCGGCAAGGCTCGTTCGGTTACTTTCCCCGGGGGGGCACCGCGACGAGTAGCGGCTCCACCCCGCAGGTCTTCAGGTTCCGGCCGCCCTGCTGAAAGAGCTCGAGGCGCAGTCGCCGGGGCAATTGTCGGCGTCCATTCACCCATTCGACCTTCTGATCCAGATGGCCATCCACCGGAACGTCCCCTTCGAGTCGAATTCCCTTCCCCGCGCAGACCTTCGTTTCCGCGGCGCAAATATTGAGGCGCAGCAATTTCGAGGTATAGGCTCCAAGCGCCGGCCACGGCTCCGGTCCGGAATTGTGAAATCGCAGCTTGATCAGAAGCTTGTTCTGATTCCACGGGGGGCGAACGATGCTCAGAAGCTCGATCCTTCCCGGACAGCTTTCGCTTACGTCGGCCCGGGGGTTGCCTTCCAGTGTCCGAGCGCGGCTGAGAAAAAGGTCGCGCCGATTATCCTGCATGGGCAACACCACGCGATAGAGATCGCTCGAGCCATAGCCGCCGATATACTGCAGGCCCGGCATATCCCGCTGGGGCCACGGACGCATGGGTCGCCCCTTTTCCTTCCGGTGGATCACGATCCAGCCGATATCGACGGTGTCGACAAGGCGTTGGAGGGCGGATAGTTCAGGAAGCTTTTCTGCCAGAGTTTGAATGAGACCGTTTGAGTCGGGGGGATGACCGCTATAGCCATCGACGATCGGTTGCCAATGGGTCGTGCTCCCCAGCATTCGCTTCGCTGCCGTGACTCCCCATTCACCCTTGGGTAGCTCCAGGACGGCGCGGCCGTCGCCTGATTCAGCGAGCGCCCGGTAGACATGACCGGGTTCGGCCCCCCGATCGACCTTCCTCAAGGGATGCTGCTCGGGTGCAAAGATACCGATAAAGGAGACGCCAATTAGCACAGCGAGGATGCGCCGGGGCCAGGACGGAAGCCGCGCGAAGACCGCTTGCATTCCCAGTCCGGCCAGCAACGCAATCGAGATCTCGACGAGAACGAGAAAGCGCGTCGGGGAACGAACTGTCGACATGCCCGGAATCATATCGGCGGCAAGGGTGTAGACCCATCCCGTAGGAACGCCGATCAGCCGGCCGTGCGGTCCGGCGGCGAGAACGAAACCGAGAATCCCCACGAAAGATGCCCCCACGATCGCAGCCAGAGGCATTCGGCGACGGGGAATCAGCGCTACAAAAGCAAATGCCCAAACGAACCACGGTACCCAGTTGGCATTGAAATTTCGTATGGCCGCGAGCGTGCGCCGCTGGGACATATTCCAGGGAAGGTCTGCGCCTTGGATATAATCGGGAAGTTCCGCGCCCAGGGCGAGACGCAGGTAGGGTAGGTGCAGGGGTACCAGGATGATGACCGCGAGGAGCGCCGCGCCGGCGAGGGCAAGGAGTCGGCGCGCGTCCAATTGCGACCGGTAGAACCAAAGAGACGGTAATGTCCACGCCACCACTCCGAACATTGCAGCAAAGGCCAGATATACCGATGTGGCTGCCTGCATGCCGAGCATCAGCCCAAGCCCCAACATATCGCGCCAGCGCGCCGAGGCGAGAAGGCGATCAATGAAGAAGAGCGCAAAGATCAGGCCGAAGCTTGCGAGCAGGTAAAACTTGACGACTCTGGCATCAACGCTCGGCGAGAACGTAAAAAAGAGCGCCGCCAGAATGGCCGCCTCGGGTCCCGTATAGCGACGGAGCAAGACCTGGACCGAGAGCCCACGCAGGACAAAGATGGCGAGAATCGTGATGTTGGTCGAGAGGATCGGATTCGCCGTCGCCCAGTAGGTTGGCGCATACAACGGGAGCAGCCCAAAAAAGTGCTCCGAAAATGTCAAAGATTCGGGCATCGGGTAGAAGATATTCGCGTCGAAAATTCCCAGGGGGTCTGTGACGAGGGCCCGAGCCCCCCATGCGAGAGACCAGACGACCAGTTGGAGATCCTCAAAAACGAGAGCAACGCCATCCATTTGGCCGGTGAGGTGATCGTCGATGAACCAGACGAGGGGATCCAGCCACCAAAGAGCGAGACAAAGGTAGAGAAGAGCCGAACAGGCCAACTCCCGCCACGATGCTCCTTCCGGTTCGAGACCGGTCGCGCTGGGGCTCATGAAGGTCCGCATCCCGGACAGCGGCAGACTCCGCTTCGGCGCAACTCGTGCAGGCGAGCTGAACTCAGGTTAGCCCCCCGCCAGATAGAGTTTTGGGTTGCCGCCTTCATATTCCTTCCACCGGGACAGCCAAAGCGCCCGTTGAGCCTGAAGTTTTGCCGGAAATATGCGTGGACCGCAATGACTCGCGACGCGCTCGCTCCTTCAGGAAATATTCTTGCCCGCAGAGGCGATCGCGCATCCGGTCGGGGGTTGACCGCCAAGAGTCACTAGGGGAAAAGTACCACTCAATGATGACCGCCGTCAAGATTGTCGGGATGACGGCAGCAGCGTCTGGCCCCGCTGGACGGCGCCAGGTGCGAGTCTTTGCGTTTCGCTCCAGGTTCCTGCTTGCCGGTTGCGAATCTCGATCGACCGGATCGACAAAGGTTTCCCGTTCGATGCGAGGCGAAGCGCGGGCACTCTCGAATTCGTCATGCCGACCACACCTCTCTTCACTCTCCGAGCTCCGTGGCGACACAGCGTGGTGAGGCCTGAAGGATCACGGTCTTGTTAGGCGGGGTGGAGCGAGCCGGGAACGCCTTGCCTGCGCGTAAATTGCCGGGTGGGATCGAAACCTTTGGCTGGACTTTACTCTACCTCGCGGCCACGGTCCTCCAGACATGGCCGCTGGCCACGAAGATGACCAGCCACCTTCCCAATTCTTCGATCGCCGGGCTCGACCTTCTGCATATCGGTTGGTCCATGGCTCACCAGAGCCGCGCCCTGGTCGAGTCTCTGGGTGCCTATGCCGACGCAGGCATCTTCTATCCGGCGTCTCACTCGCTTTTCTACGGGCAGACGGCCATCGGGGCACTGCCGGTTTTCGCACCGACCTATCTTGCGACGGGTAATCCGACGCTGGCACTGAATATCCTCTTGCTGGTTGGCTGCACCGCGACAGCCCTCTCGCTCCACCTGGTGCTTCGTTTTGCCACGGGCTCCAACGCGGCCGGTTTTGTCGCCGCATGGACTTTTCTGATGTCTCGTTGGCTCCTGTGGACCTTCGTTCCATCCGTTCCGAACTACTCGCTGCTGTTCCTCTTTCCGATTGTGATTCTGCGTGTCTCGCAACCGTGGAGCAGCTTTCGCGCCGCCCTCTGGGTGCTTCCGCTGATCGTGGCGCAATGCCTGCCCGACGTCGCCTATATGGCCTTCTCCCTGCTCGCCGCTCTCGGGGTTGTCGCCGTGATGAACCTGGCCACCCGCTCGCGACGCGCGGACGGGTGGCGGCTCATGACGATCCTCGCGATGACTGTGGTCATCCTCGCTCCCCTCTACGCGATGTACGCCTATATCTCGTCCATCAATCCCGAGCTGGCAACGCAGACTCGATGGCTCGGCATGGGGCAGGGGCCAACCGCCTTTCCCTGGGCCTTCTATCGCTCCGGACATCCCGCTTCGGTGCCGATCCTGGCAACGCCGTTGGTCATCGCAGGCAGCTTGTTCCTGCTTTTGCGATGGCGCGAGGAAGGTAGCTCCCTTGTCACCCGCATTGCGGCTGTCTCGATGGTCTTTCTCCTGGTGGGGCTCTGGATCTCGCTCACCCCCAGCATCCTCTGGTTCGAGACCACGGTCGAAATGCCACATGCCTGGTTCGCGGAGATCTTTCCGCTTTATGAGCGCTTCCGCGTGCCCGCACGGCTGGGCATCAGCGCGCTGATCGGCATCTGCATGTTGGCGGGGCTGGCGACGGCAGAGATCATCCGGCGCCTTGGCGCGCGCAGGCAGGCACCCCTGTCACCCGCTATCGCTGCGTCCATTGCCATTGTCATCGGCGCGGTCTGGGCCGGACAGACCTTTTTGGGAATCGCCTCGCCCGTCGCGCCACCGGTGCGGCAATCTCTGCTCGCTTATCCCATGTTGAAGGCACCGAGCCGCGATTCGGACTTGGTGCAAGCTCTGGAATCGGGATCCGGGACCGTTCTTGAACTCCCGACAAATCCCCGTCGCCCTTTGCGCGATTCCGAGGCCATGTATCGCGCAATCTTTCATCAACGCCCGTTGGTGAACGGCTACAACGGCTACTGGCCGTCGGGCTACCTGGACCGAGTCTCACTGGCAAGGAAGCTTCCCGATCCCGAAAGTCTGGCCGAGTTGGTGCGGGGAACCAACTTGACGCATATCGTGGTCCACCCACGAGCCCTTGCGCCTGTGGCGCGGCAGCGTTGGCAAAAGCTGCCGGCGATACTTGACGGAGTTCTTGTCCGCGAAGCGCAGGACCCCGACGGGCGCTGGATCCTGTTCCGCGTGCAGGAACCAGATAGTCACCAACCCACTGCCCGGACGGGAGAGTCGAACACTTCTTTCCCTCCGGACCGCGAAGCGACTGGCGTCCAATAAGGAAAATTTCGCACCAATCAGAGCCCGGCCTGGTTCCCGAGAACCCGCTCGATTGCCCCCGGCGATTGCAGGAGCCCTTTCGCCGGTCTCTAGTCGGTGTAGCCGAGTGCTCTGAGCTTCGCTGCGGTATCTTCCGGTACGTTGTTGGTGTTGTCCGTCAGGTTGCCGCTCTGACTTTCGGTCCGGTATTGCGCGATCAGGGCTTTTCCTTCACTGCGCAGGGCTGGACTGTCGATGAGGGTTTCGGTCCCTGATTTCTCGTTGATGGCAAAGATCTGCAGGGCCCGCGGGTTGTCGCGGTGGCGCACGAAGCGATGGGTGTCGGTTCGTGCGGTGATGTGGTTGGCGATTTTACGACGGTTTTCTCCATACACGACACGCTTGGGTGGATTGGTCAGATCCTCGACATAGCGAAGCAAGGAGATGCCATTGGCCTCTGGCAGCGCAGGTTGGCCGGTAAGCTCCAGCAGGGTGGGCAGGATATCGACCACCGAAACCACCGAATCCACTCGAAGATCGGCCGGCAGTTTCCCGGGGGCGCGAATCATCAATGGTATGTGCATGACGGATTCGGGGAGGAAGCGGGAATGGCCGACGTGGCCTCCCACACCGAATGCTTCGCCGTGGTCTGATGTGATGATGACAATCGTGTCGTCTCCGATTCCGATCCTCTCCAACTCGGCAAGGAACTCTCCGACCACTGCATCGGTGTAAAGGACCTCACCGGTATAGGCGTTCAGTTGGTTGAGGTGGATCCGCCGAAGTTTGGTCGATAACCAATCGGGCGAGCCCGTGAAGCGATCGTGTTCTTCCGGCGGAAAGTAGGGAGAGTGGACCTGATAGGTGTGGACGAACAGGAAAAAGGGGTCCTTGCCGTGTTCTCGGATCCATCGGGTTGCGGTTGCCAGCGTCGCCTCGATGAAGCCGAGCACATGCTCATGGCTTGTGCCGTGTTCTTCACGGTAAAAATCGAATCCGCGTTCGAAGCCGCTGCTCGGCGAAATCATGGCGTTTTCCGTGACGGCCCCGGTAAAGTAGCCGGCCTCGGCGAAAAGCTGAGCTGCGATAGGGATTTCCCCCGCAAGGTGGCGATCCGGACCGACAACATGATGCTTGGAGGGGTAGACGCCCGTCAAGATGCTCATATGCGAGGCGGTGGTCGACGGGTAGGTCGTCATTGCCTTGGAGAAGGTGACGCCCTGGCGACCAAAGGCATCGATGTTCTCCGTCAGGCTGCTGCCGTCACGAACTTGCCCTACGAAATCGCCGCGCAGGGTGTCGAGTGAAATCAGAATCACGCTGGGCGGCTTGGGACCCTCCACCTGGCTTGTCAGCAGCGGCGATCCGAAGAGAGGCGCGATCAGGTTCGCACCCGGCCCCGATTCGGGTTCCGCCTCGAATTGGAAGACGGCTTCCTGCCCGGAGAATTGTTCCAGTGCCAGGCTATGTTTCTGCCAGACCGCAGGCTCGTCTGGCCGCAGAACCTTGTCCAGAAGATCGTGTCGCTTGCCCCCGGACTTCGCGATGATCCGGAAGCGAGTGGGTCCGGCCCCGACAGCGACCGCTCTGGGGTCCAGGCCCAGATGCACGACAAGCGTCTGGGCTCGGTTAATCTTCTGCGGCATGGATTGCCAAACACGTCTGTCGTCGGAGAGCTTCTGGATGCGAACCCTGACCTTGATGCTCTCGTCAGGGTCCCCGGCGCCTGGCAACGCTCCTTGCAGGCGGTCGGTTCCGGCGGGAAGCAGCAAGGGGGGCAGGGCACCGTCGTCGAGCAGGTTCCTCGGGTTGCGAACCGATTTGACCAGCGCGGCCTGACCTTGCAGTGATGGCGGCCGTTCCAGATCGAGAAAAGCGACGCCTTTCTTGTCGGTGGTCAGGAGGCCGTCAAAGATCTGTTGGCCACGCGAGCAGCCGAGGGCCGGCCGCAGGACGTCACCGACCGCGCAGCGTGGCGACTCTCGGGAGCCGACGTTCATGTCCTCCCATAGCCGCAGGGAAATGCTGCGCGATCGATCAGGGTCTGAACCCTGCGGGCAGCCGAGGAGGAACGCGGCTGTAGTCAGTACCAGAATCTTGGAAGGCAGGCGCACTGCCGCACCATAAGAAACCCGCGGCTTCAGGACAACCAACCGGAAATCTCCCGCCAGGGGCCTCCGGTGACGACCTAGGGTTTCTGGTCGTCAGATCCCCTCGGTGATGCCAGTCCTGAAAGTGGGGCTGCCAGTTCCCGCGATAGCACCGACGCAACGATCCCGTAGCCCTTCGCCGTCGGGTGCCTGTCGGGGAGAAAAAGCGGATCACATTCAGCTTCATTCCGACATACCACCTCGAAGGTCCGGTTGACGTCGATCAGAGTATCCTGCGCCTTCATTTCTGATCGAATGACTTCATTGGCCAGTTGATACAGGCCCTCGCTGGAGGGGTAGGTCAGCGCCACCAGAAGCGCGCCGGACTCGCGTGTCATCGCTGCGAGCGTGCGCAGGCTCTTTCTCAGGCCGCGTTCGGCTTGTCCCGGAGCCGCCGGTTCTCCGCGTGCACGAAAACCAACCGGGAAGCTCTCGCCCGAAATCGTGATGGTCTCCGACACATTCTCCTGCCGAAGAATCATTCCCTGGACCTGATCCTCCGCCTCGCGTGTGCGGAAATTCGGAGTTTCAGAAGGGGACTCATTGTCGCCGGCACGAGCAATGCGCCAAAGGCGATAGAGTCTGGACTGTTTGAGGAGAGTCGACGGTCCATCAAATTTTTCGGGAGACGAATCAGCAGCTGCAGGAAGCGCCCAGTAGTCGTTGGCCCCGACGAGCAGCAGCACGACGTCGGGGCGAAGCGTCGAGAGCAGCCTTTCGTAATCCCTCAAGATCGCTGCCGTTCCGTTGCCCGGGTAACCGAGGTTCAGGACTTCGATCTGCGCCCCTGCCGGATGTGTGGCATTCCAGAGCGCTTCCAGCTGGCTCGGATACGAATCCTGCTGATCGAGGTAGAGGCCGTAGGTGTTCGAGTCGCCCACGGCGAGCACCCGAAGACCCTCGCCCTGCCAGGCATTCTCGGCTTGTCGGCCTGTTTGCCGAATCACCCATGCCGCTCCCTGCAAGGTGCCCTCCAGAACCGCGACGGTCAACGCGATCAACGCGATCAGTCGGAGGCCGCGTCGGGCGAACAGGGCCATGGCTTACCTGCTCCGGGATCCGCCCAATTGCCGGCGGAGCGTGATCAGGCGTCGCCCGAACCTGAGAAATTCGGGAAGATGCTTCATCTTGGACGAACCAGTGGACCGCGGGGTGTAGGCCACCGGAGTTTCGACGATCGGAACCCCCGCAGAGACGAGCCGGGCAGAAAGCTCGAGCACGAATTCGAATCCTGAACTTTGGAGGTCATCGAGGGGCAAAACCCTGCGATTGAATGCCCGCACGCCCGTATAGAGGTCCGTCAAGTCTTGCCCGAACAGGAGATTGAAGAGTCCGGTCACCAAGCCATTCCCGAGCGATCTGTAGCGCTGCATGTCGATCGCAGAGGCTCCCGGGTTCAGAAATCTCGAACCGATCACGGCATCCGCATGGTCCAATCTGGCAATCATGGCCGGAATATCCTCCGGGCTGTATTCCAAATCCGCATCAATCACGACGACTCGTTCGCCGCTGCCGTACCGCATGCCGTCGAGAAGGGATCGGCCATAGCCGAGGTTCTCCGAGTGTTGGAGAATGTCGGCGATCCCGGCCTCCCGAAGCAATTCGACAGTCGCGTCGGCAGAGGCGTTGTCGACGAAGATGAGTCGGGCGTCCGGGCAGGCGTTGCGAAGTCGCAGCAGCAGATCCGGGATGGTCGAGGCCTCGTTGCATGTCGGGATGACGATGTCCGTGGGTCCCTTCACCTGCTTGCGTGCCTCCAGCATCTCGTCTACCCTCGGGCCGTGCCTGAGTTGTATGGCGTCATCCCTGCTGCCGGTCGCGGCGTCCGGGCCTACCCCTATACGAAGACGATACCGAAATCGCTTCTGGAAGTCGACGGAACGTCACTGCTGGAGCGCAACGTACTTCTCCTTCGCGACCAGTTGGCGATCAGCAAGATCGCAATCGTGGTAGGGCACCTCGGTGCAGCGATCCGCGATCACCTCGGCGACGGTTCGCGGCTTGGTGTGGAAATCGTCTACGTCGAAAATGACCGACTCAATCTCGAGCTTCCCTATTCGATCCACCTTGGATGCAGCCAATTCGACGGTCCCTGCTGCGTCATGCTTGCCGACGAATGCTACGCGGACACCAATCACTCGGAGTTGATCGGCCAGCCTGATGCACTGATCACCTGCACGTGGATTCAGGCCGAGTACCCCAAACACGTCCGAAACAACTACGAGGTCGAATTGGAGGGTAGCCGGATCCAGGCTCTTCGAGAAAAACCCGAGAAGGTGACGAGCCTGCGCATGGGAACCGGGACGTACCTGGTGTCCCCGGACGCCCAGCATCGCCTGGCTGCGACGTTTGCCGACGGCGCTCCGGGGCCTGGCGACTGGACGGGCTGGATCGACCGCCTCGCTCGATCCGGGGAACATATCGGCGCTCTTTGTCTGCGTGGCCGATACGTCAACGTGAATAGCCGCAACGAACTCAACTTCGCCAATCACCTCTTGCGAGAACGATCCTTCGAGGATCGCAAAACGTCGCTCATCTACGTCTGCGAGGGAAGGGACGAAGCCGAAGCCCTCGGGATTCGGCCTTTCGTCGATCGACAGGAAATAGCGGAGGTGATCGTCGTCGCCGGTCGAACGACGCCTTCGCTCGACCGGATCGCCGAGGAAGAGAAGGTTCGGGTCATCATCCCGGAAAAATCCAGCCCGGCACTCGGCGAAATGCTCCGACTCGGCATGGACTCCGCGACAGGCGATATACTCGTAACGACCATCTCCGACGATACCTTTTCGCCGGCCGACATCGCGAAATTACTCGTCTATCTGCAGGACGCAGACCTTGTTACCGGGACGCGGACAACTCGCCAGATGATCGAGCAGGGTGCAAATATGAGGGGCATCGTGCGCCTCGCGCATCTGGCTCTGGCGAAACTTCTGGAACTTTTCTGGTGGCGACTGGAGCCGCGCTTTACGGATATCTGCTGCGTCTATCGCGGCATGTGGGCGAACACGTACCGATTGATCAGAGACCAGCTCGAAAGTCCGGGAGTCGAGATCTTTCCGGAGATGATCATCGAAGTCCTCCGCGCTCGCAAGCGGGTCATTGAGGTTCCGGTCAACTATTTCAGCCGTGACCTGATCCACCCACACGTCCGATCAAGATACCAGACCCCCGGAACGTTTCTCCGTGTCCTGCGACTCATGGTACGCAAGCGTTTCGATGAGACCCGGCGCCTCTCGGGAGGTCGGTTCCAGGAAGGAAAGCCTCCCACTTGAAGCACGACGACCAGAAACTCACCAAGGGTGCCGAGGCGGATGAGTTCCGCCGTCTCGAGCGGGAGTGGCAAAATCAGATCGGCAAGGATCTGCTCGACGTCCCCTGGCAGCAGGAAGGAGCACGAGAAGTCTTCGAGCGGCAATTCGAGCGCATCGCTGAATGCCTCGACTTGAATTCCGCTGGTCTGATGGTGGAGATCGGATGTGGCAAGGGACACCTGCTCGAATTTCTTCAGGGACGCCGCGGTCCCGATGGACCCATGCTCGTGGGAATCGACGTATCCGAGGCCGCCGTTGGAGCCCGGGAGAAGGGCCTGCTCGCTCTTCGAGCGGATGGGGAGTTCCTGCCATTGCCGGACGAAAGCGTGAGCGCCTTTGTCTACGATGGGGCTCTCCACCACCTCATCGACTTCGAGGCCGGTCTGCGCGACGCCTATCGTGCGCTCAAACCTGGAGGCTCGTTCGTTCTTTTCGAACCAGTATCCTCGCCCTTCAGTCGTCTGGTGCATCGTATTCTTGACCCGATCGTGTTCAAGAAAGTTGAGTATGAGTCTCCGATCGATCAGCATTACAAAGACTTTTTCGAGGAGCGGCGCGTTTTCGGGACCCTTCGAGACCTTGGTATGCAATCCACGCATTGCCGAACGGATTTCCTCGCCTACCCATTGACCGGTTGTTATGCCGGATCGGCCTTTGGGCGATCGCCCCGGCTCATGAAAACGCTGCTCGCGATCGAGAGCGTCGCTCGCCGGATTCCCGTCTTCCGCCAGTTGGCCGGAGTCGTCAGCTGGCGTTTCCTGATCGTGGCAACGAAACCGGACGGCTGAGTTCCGTTCCCTCGTCTCCGTGTTGGCCCGTGATTCCTCCGGAACGCCGGGAGCTTACCTGACGTCCGCCGCCCCGGCGCGATATCGAGAGACGCGGTAAACACCCGGCTTGGCCACTGTCTGGTAGTTGGCATCGAGGAATCGTGCGACCTGCGGAAAAGCGGTTCGGAGATTCTCTGTGAAGCTGGACCCCGGTTGATCGATGAGCAGCGGTTTTGTCTGGCGGAGGCGCTCAATGACAAGTGCCTGGTCTACGCGCTTGCGTGCGCTCTCGTCGGGGAGCAATCCGAAGGCGACGAGATAGAGCGTGAATTCGTGCTCTTGCAGGGGCGAGGCTCGGTCGAGGAGGAAGTAGAAGAGCTGCTCGCCTGAAAATACGAATACGGGCTGGTCTGGTCGGGCCAGCTTGTTGACCCGTCGAATCACCCGATTGGTTTGGCGAAATTTCGTTTGGTTCGGGGAGCCACCCATCCATCCGATCTCCGTGGCGCGAGGCAACCAACCAATCGCGGCTGGCGTTTCGATTCGACTCCGCAGCAGGTCACGTACGGGAGCGGCCCCGAGCGCGAGAACGATGAGTGCAACGATCAGGCCCGGCCCGAAACGCCGGATCCCGTTTCGACCAAGCTCCTGGTCGGAGGAATTTCCGAGCCGATCGAGGATCGGGGCGAACAAGGGAAGGACGATCGGGATGACAGCGACAGCGTGCCAGATCTCGCCCGCGGGATAGAGAGAGAGCAGCGCGAACGAGGCGAAAATCGTGAACGCCAAATAGGACCGTTCTGCCGAAGAAAGTTGGACCCGGGTGTCTCGCCCGATCAAATGACGAACCTCGACCAGAGAGAACCAGACGAGGACAAAGGGCCCAAAGACCAGAAGATCGGACATGCCCAGAGTCCAGGGTCCGGGCCCGAACGCGTTTTGGGCGCAGAAGATCCAGGCCGCGAGGGCGGCCGCCGAGACGAGAGTCAGAACTCTCTTGCTCCATGGGAAATCTGGCGTGCCCGGCGTGTCTCGAGTCGAAAGCCAGCGCACGCCGAGAGCTGAGGCCAGTGCGACCACCCACAGGAGTCCTGTCGTCGTGTCGAGGGGCAGAGGTTCGATCCAGTTCACGAGGGCAGGGAGCCCGGAAACCGTGAGAAAGGTCTGACCGAGGCCCCGGCTGAAATAGAACGCTGCCCAGCAAGCGGTCGGAAGAAGGAAGCTGATGGAGAGGACGACCCATGCCCGGAATGTTCGCAGCTGGGCTCCCCTCTCCGGAGGCTGGCGAAGCTCTTGTCGTCCGAGAAGAGCGATGCAAAACAGAATCGGTGCGATCAGAAAGACGAAGTTGCTCGCCGGATTTCGTGGCAGGAGGTAGATGGCCGCCACCGCGGTCGCGATGAGCAGCACTGCCCATCGCGAGAATCGAACGACTCTATTCAGGAAAGCCGATGATTGCCGCTGTTCGCCGTCGGATTCCGTCAGAAGGTAGAGAGCGAGTGCCAGAAAACCGAAGGCACCGGCTGTCTGCTTGAAAGTCGTCGCAAAACCGAACATCAGGCCTGCCACGGCGCACGCCACCAGAAGGCGGCCCCGCAGCGCGAGAAACGCAAGGAAGCCACCGAGGCAGAGGACTGTGCCTACGAAACTCGGATAGATCGTGGTGAGAATGGGAAAGGGTGCCCCCCAAAGGGCCGTCAAGAGCAGGAAGACGCCCAGAGAGGCGATGCGACCCGAGACACGGCGCGCCGCCATGTAGACCAGAACGCAGGCAGTCGCCTTGAGGGTCAGTACCAGCATGCGCAGCACGGCCAGATCCTCACCAAACATCGAAAAGGCGCCACCCCCGAGGAAGAAAATGGAGGGACCGTAGAAAATCTCGAAGTCCTCTACCGGTAAATCGCCGTTGGCAACGCGCCAGGAACCGTAGGCGAGAAATCCCTCATCCAGTAATTCCAATGGGAGAAGAATCCCGAGGCTCATATAGGCAAAGGCGAAGGCGAATAGAGCGCCTCTGCCCGCGAGGCTCCCCGGATTCATGGCCGCGCCTCCATCGTCCGTCCTGCCTTATGCCTCGAGATCGAGAACCTGTATGCAGCGTTCCTGATCCGAAATGCCGCGTGCAAGGATATGATGATTCGATGGCTTGAAGCCATTGAGCAGCCGCCGACAGGACGACCGACAAGACGACCGAGAAGACGCTCGGGAAGCTGCTGCGGCGACATGCTCGGTAAGTTGCCAGCAACGAGGGGAAAAGCAAATCAACTTCCGGGTGTTCCGCTCGGAAGTACCGTTGGTCGGGAGCCTTGCCCGATGCTGCTGTCTGCCACGCGAGAAATGACCACAAGACGCAGGGGATCGCGTCTGATATCCTTCCCGGGATGGTACGCGCCATAACCCACCTGAAAGGGCAATCGACCCAGTGGCTCCGGTGTATTCAGTGCTTCCGGCTGCTCCAGTGGCGTCCGGAGAATCAGGTTGCCTCGGGGAGGTTTCCGACGTGAGGATCAAGTCCCTGCTGCTGCTCGGTTTACTCTTGGTCGTGGCGTTCCTCGGCCGAGGCTTCTTGTTCGAGGACAGCTCGCAGCCCTCAAGTCCGGCGCCTCAGGTCCAAAAGTCCTCCGACTGGAAGCATATCTTTCTGATTGTCGTCGATACTCTGAGGCGCGATCATGTCTCGCTCTACAGCGATGTTTTGCGGACCCCGAACATGGAGCGCCTGGCCGCGGAAGGACAGACTTTCGAGGCCGCCACGGCTTCGTTCCATCAGACCACGATGTCCATGGCCGCTCTTTTCACGGGTCGCACTCCCAGCCTGGAAAAGTCCGGAGGCGGAACACTGGACTGGAATGGGAAGACGTGGTGCGGGCTCGCCCGAATGGCCGAGGAAAATTTGGACTCCTGCATTCCGCGGGGCCTGCCGACCCTGGCCGAGGGTATGCGCGCGGCCGGCTTTCGCACGATCGGGATTTTAGCCAACGAACTCCTCTACACGCCAGGCGGTTTCGAGCGCGGCTTCGATGAATGGGTCGAGATCGCACCGGTCGACGGGAAAGCATCCACTTTCGGGAACGTTTCCAAGAAAATCTCGAGACGCCGGAGCGCTCCCGCAGTCAACGCGGAGCTCCTCCGGGTCCTCGACCAGCAACCGGCCGACCAGCGGCTCTTCGTCTACCTCCACTATATTGACGTCCACGAATATCTGGTGCTCCGACGACCCTACGCGGAAACGATCACCTCTTTCGACACACACCTGGGCGAGCTGCTCGACGAGCTCGAAGCACGAGGCCTTCTCTCCGACAGCCTCATTGTTCTAACCTCCGACCACGGTGAGGCTCTTGGGGAGGAGCACGCTCTCCCCTCGACAAGCGGGCATTTCGGCAACCCGTCGTTTCAACCCGTTCTTGAAGTCCCGCTGATCACTTCCCGCCCGATCCCCGTGCCCAGCGACACTCTCCTCCGGAGTCAGGACATATTTGATCTTCTATTGCGCCTCGCTGGCGAGGAGACGGCGGGTCCACAGGACGTGTCAGCGAGCGAACTCTTCGTCAGCGAAAACAACTTCCAGACGTATCGGAACGGCCGTTGGAAAAGTACACGCTCCCGCTCGGACGGCGTTCTGGCCCTCTTCGACCTCCAGACAGACCCTGGTGAAACAATCGACGTGGTGGGCCAGCATCCGGAGATCGCCGCAGAACACGAGAGCCGTATCGACGAAATCGCGACCAAGCTCGCCAACGAGACGGAAGGACCCACCGGCCTCAGTGCCTACGACGAAGAGCGACTTCGCCGCCTCGGATATATCGAGTAGGCGGTCGGCCCGGCGGGCCAGTCCGCAGGAGCACACGCAGGCCCGTGCACAGGACCACTTGCAGGATCGCTGACCGGCCAGGAAATCCGGCTCGCTCTTCCCCGGTGCCATTTCGGCGCGAGTCAGGAGCGGTTCCGGAGCAGTTTCCCGAGGCAACGGCCGAGTTCGGTGTCTGTCGGATCCCAGAGTCGCTCGGGGGCCTTGTCCACATTCGCCGGCCGCGCGTTCCAGCCACAAGGGTAGGCGCGGACGCCGACCTCCATCGCGGCAAGTGACCAGAGCAAGGCAGCGACAAAGGCGACTCGCGCGGGACCACGGCGCAATGGCGGCGCGATGGCGAGCCAGAGCGCGAAGAAAGGCAGAAGGTCGTTCATGTAGCGAGGACCGAATACCCACCCCGCCCACCATGTGGCGATGAATCCGTAGAGCGCGAAGACCAGCAGGCCCGCTACGGTGATCGCCTGCAGCGGTTCGGAAGATCGACTTCGTAGGCCGAGGAGAAGGCCCGGAAAAGCGAAGAGCAGCACCGGGCTGTAGACAAAGAGGCCTCGGCTGGGGGCCACCAACATGCCCAGAAGGTGTGCCGGTGAAAAGCTGAAATAGGAAGTGACGGAGTGACTCGTCGCGATCCCGGAAACGATCTCGGCGCGGCCTCCAAGCAGGGATCCGTGAAGGGCATAATTCGCAGCGAGTGCCGCCCCTCCGATCGCCGTCACGACTGCGCCGGTGAGCAAAGCCGATCGCCGATCGCTGTTGCGGTAGGCGTCGAGGATCACGAGGATCGCGGCTGGAACGAGAATCGGTCGACACGCCGTCGCCATGGCAAGTGCGGCGCCCGCCCAAAGGTAGGCGCGAGGAGTCTCCCGCGCCCGGGTCCATGCCCAGAGTCCGAGGACCATCCAGAGGGCACTGGAGGTGTGCTGCCAGAGGCCACTCGCATTGAGCGTACGATGGCTGGACGCAAGCGCGAAGATGACCGTCACCAGAATTGCGCGACCAGGGGAAACCGTTTGCAATAACCAGAGGAGAAGCAGGAAGACGGTGAGCGCTGCGGTGATCGCAGATACGCGCACGAAGTCATTGGGTCCCAATGGACCCTGCGCGGTTTCGACCATCCAGGCGATCGGCGCGAACGTCAGGGGGGAGGCGAGGGGCTCGATCCCCAGAAGTCTTCCGTCCCTCCAGACGACCGCATAGTTCGGATCTTTTCCCTGTTTGGCCGAGGGGTAGAACTCATCGAGATCGAGATCGCCGCGCTCGACCAGAGAGCGGGTGGTCTGCCAGCCCGCAATGGTTTCGCTGACGGCACCGAGAACCGGGTTGCGCATATAGAGAGAGACGAGCGCGGGAAGCAGCAGGATGGCGAGGACTGAGATCGCCAATATCTTTCGCTTGTTGGTGCGCTCCGCCGGGAGGATGCCCGCGGATTTGAATGGGCCGGATTGCATCGGAGAACGATTTCCAGTGCTCCGCGTTATCAGCTTTGTCGATCGGGGGGAAGTTGGATCCCGGGGTCTTCCCTCGCGGGGGCGTGACTTCGATGTGATTCTCTCCGACGACCGGTGCTATCCTGAAGGATCTTTTTTGCCCCTCCCGTCTTCGGGGAAGAAATAGAGGATCGTCCCGTCGAGGTTGGCTTCGGGCAGTTGTTTTGACCAGGTCAGCCAGGCGCGCTTGAACCCCTCGGCGGTGCCCGGACTGTTGGAGAAAAGTTTCTCGGTGAAGAAGAGGCCGGCCCAGATGGCTGTGCAGGCAGAGAAAATCAGCAACGCCTTCCGTGCTCTCGGCACGAGTGCGGTTGCTGCTCGGGCAAAGAAGAGCGTACCCGCTCCTGCAATGGGCAGCATATAGGAGCCCTTGATGGCGGCCGCCGACGGCGCTCGCAGGGAGAAAGCCAGAAAGAGAAGGACTCCGAAAGACCATAAGACGACCAGCGGGGTCCACCGCGAGCGTCCTCGGCTTCGCACCGCCGAGCCGACGGCGAGAAAGAAGCCCGCGAGCATCCCGGCTGCCGGGACGAGGCCGAGCGTGGCAAGCAGAAAGCCCCAGGGCGATCCGTCCCGGTGGAAGTCGTCATCGGTGCGATGGAGGAAGGGATCAAACCAGATCGAGGCGTGGGTCAGTCCCCAGACGTTGGCCATTGCGGGGTTCCGGTTGGCGAGTCTCGCCCGGAGCGGTCCCGTCTGAAAGAGTGAAGGGCGCCGGATGGCCATCGGGTCAATCCAGAGGTAATCCGTCACCTGGCGCGGCCGGATGATCATGCTGTTCTCGGTTTTTTGCATGGGGCCGATCTCGCGTGTCATCGGTACGGGGGAGCCCGTCACCAGGAAGTTGCGGAGGTAGACGGGGCCGGCGACGATCAGGAGCGTGACACCAAGGGTCGCCAGAGCAGCGAGTGTCCCGGGATTTGGTCGTCGCACGACGAAGGGCACCAACACGGCTGGGAGAAGAGGCAAAGAGTTGTATTTGGTGATGATGGCCAGACCGATTGTCAGGCCGGCAAGACAAGCGGCCCGACGGTTGGTGGGATCTGCCTGCAGGGCGAGAATCGGGGGGATCGCGAGCACCGCCATTGCGGCGCACAGGGCCTCGTTGCCGATCATTACGGCAGCCATCTGGTTGCTTGGTACAAAGAGGAAGAGGGCAGTGGCCACCCAGGCCGTGGGCCCGGACGCTCCAAGCGAGCGAGCGCATCTGTAGAGCACTATTGCAGCAAGAAGTCCCGCCAGCGCCCCAATCATACGAAGGCCGAACTGAACGACATCGGGTCCGAGGGGAGCCAGGAGCTTCCATACGCCTGCGCCGAGGACGTAGTATGTGGGCGGATGGAAGGTCGACCAGCCCTCGGTGGGATGTGGCAATCGCCCCTCGTCCACCAATGTGAAGACATAGGCGGCATGACCTGGGCCGTCGTACCCGCGCAGCGAGGGGATGGCGGCTGCATTCCAGGCGCGTTGGCCCGTCGCTGCGACCAGCAGAAGAGCGAGAAAGATCCACTCCGCGCGGGGCCGCCGTCGCGTTCTTTCTGTATCCTTCCTCGCTGATGTCACTTGCGCCCCAATCTCTTCCGTCGACCGGTCCCCGTGTTCGGCCGGACCTCGAACGGGTTGGCCTCATGGCCGATCGGTGTCCGTTGCCGATCCATGCCTGAACCCGGGGGTGTAACACATGGTGAGGTGCGACGGGAACGAAAGGAAGGATCGGGACCGGGCTTTACTCGCCAGGAGACCGCAGCTCCGGGGTGGAGAAGAACCCATAACTGGCAGGGGCCCGTATGTCCGCGGCGGCCCGGCGATGGATCAGAGCGTTGCCCTCGTCGTTCCGGAAGGGATAGAATGCCGCCGATGAGTGCCACATGGGCTATTGTTCTGATCGGTGCGCTGTTGGGCACCTTCGGGTTCTTCATGGCGCTCGTCAGTGAGGACGGCGGAGACACTCTGCGCGGAGTGTTCCTCATGACGGCCGCTTTCGGCTTGACCTCGGCGTGGCTGGCGTTGAAAGCCCTTCGTTGGCTCTGGCGGGAAATGCGAACCATCAGGATCGTCGAACTCGACGACGACGGAAATCCGAAAAGGTAGGGTGAGTGAACGCGCTTAAAGGAAGGAAAGAAGGACGAAAGGGGGCAGAGGCCGCCGCGTGCGAGGTCGGGAGTGGACGGCTGGAAGGCAAGTGCGGCAAGAAGGGCCTTGGTGTCAGCTACCGTCGACCCGGCCAAATGTGATAGAGCTTCCCCATGACGCGACTTTCACGACGAGAGGTACTGCGACTCGCGACGGCCCTCGGCCTGCTGCCCATCGCCGCCTGCGGCGATGGCAGCACGGCGGCCGACGGGTCGTCTCTGCCTGAATACGAATCCTCCGGGGAGGTCGGTCCCGAGGGGCTGTTCTCGCACAGCGTCGCGAGCGGGGATCCGCTCGCGGATCGTGTGATCCTCTGGACGAAGGTGTCCCCCGGACGCGACGGCACGGTCGACGTGTTCTGGGAGATGGCCGAGAGCGAGGACTTCGCCGCTCCCATTGCGGCGGGGTGGTTCCCCACGGACGAGTCACGCGACCATACGGTGAAGATCGACGTCTCGGGCCTTTTGCCCGGCGCGACGTACTACTACCGATTCCGCGCGCTCGACCGCGCGTCTACGACCGGCCGCACGCGCACGACTCCCGTGGGCGACGTCGAACGCGTCCGCATGGCCGTTGCCTCGTGCTCGCGCTACAGCTCGGGCTACTTCCACGCCTACAGGGGCATCGCCGCACGTGACGACCTCGACGTCGTGCTGCATCTCGGGGACTATATCTACGAGTACCAGAGCAATGGCCGCGATGGAGAGCGCGCGCATCTCCCCGACCGAGAAATCGTGACCCTCGATGACTACCGGGCGCGCTACGCACAGTATCGGTCCGACCCCGATCTCCAGGAGGCCCACCGCCGCCACCCTTGGGTCGTCGTGTGGGACGATCACGAGTCGGCGAACAACGGATGGCGTGATGGCGCGCAGAACCATCAACCCGACGAAGGCTCCTGGGTCGAGCGCCGACTCAACGCGGAGCGCGCCTACTCGGAGTGGCTCCCCATTCGCGACCAAGCCGATGGACGCATCTTCCGTGCCTTCCGCTTCGGCGACCTCGTCGATCTCACCATGCTTGACACCCGACTGTGGGGCCGCTCGGCGTCAGCGGAGGATGCGGCGGATCTCGCAACGATTCGTGATCCGGACCGGACGATCCTCGGCTTCGATCAGGAAGAGTGGCTCGACCTGCAGGTGCGCGACTCGAGCGCGCGGTGGTTCGTTCTCGGGCAACAGGTCGCGATGTCCCAGACCAAAGCGATCGGGCTTCCCAACTCTCAGGGAGGCGGCACTATTTTCAACGTCGATCAGTGGGACGGTTACGAGGCCTCGCGCACTCGGTTTTTCGATTCGATCGAGCGACACGGACGCGACAACCTCGTCGTTCTGACCGGCGACTTGCACGTCTCGGGCGCCGGCGACCTCACCCGCGATCCGAACGAGCCTTCTGTCTACGAAGCGGGGACCGGCCGGGGCACTCTGGGCGTCGAGATGCTCACTACGAGTGTGACCTCGCCGAGCACATCGATTCCGGCGGGGGTCGAGGAGATCATCTTCGCCCAGAACCCCGCGGTTCGCTACGTCGAGCTCGATTCGCGCGGCTATCTGGTGCTCGACGTCGATCACGAGCGGGCGCGCGGCGAGTGGTACCTCCTCGACGACGTCTGGGAGCAGGAAGCGGTCGAGAGACTCGACGCGGCCTGGATGACGCGAAGCGGCGCCGGCTACATCGAAGAAGCCTAGCCTCGGGAGCGGATCGCTCGAAATCTCAGGCTCCGCCTGATTTTACGTGCCGGGGCAAACCGACACGCCACCTCCGGGAGGGGCAAAGCCTTCCGAGTCCCTGATCCATCCCTTGACGGCCATGCAGCTTGCGAACATGCCGCCATTGAGGCAGCTGGTTTGCTTCGAGCCGGCGCTACCGAAGTCACTATTGATGTAGATGCCCAATTCGGAATACCGCATCATATTTTCCTGCAGGCACTGGTGTCGGGTCTCGAGGTATTCCTGATAGCTGCCACCGGGCTTCGAATACCTGCTGGCGCAGCCCGAAATCGCGACGGCCAGCAACAGGAGCATCGTGCCGTTTCCGAATCCTTTTCTCATGATGCTCTATTGTCCGACTTCTAGCCGTGCCGTCAACTCCATGTCCTCCCTGCCGATTGGTGAGAGGCTCGGACGGCTGGCGCCTCTTCGCGTGTGTCTCCGGTGCCGGTGGGAGCAGATTGCACGCGCTCGCTGTGCTGCCGGTCGCCCGCGGGGCAACCGGCAGGAATCCCGGCGCAGAAGGGTTCCTGATCGGAGTTGCCACCAAAGCATTTGCAATTCCGGCAGGCTGATGAAGGACTGGAAGGGGCGTCCCCGCAGCAGGATGCAGGCACAAGAAGGCCGGACAGGTTGAATCGAGGAGACAGAAGATGAAAGCACTCAAATATGGAGCGATCGCGATCCTTGTCTACATGGGCATCGTTTTTACCTTTGAATCCATGCTGGGGATCTTCCAGCCGGAGAGCGAATCGACCATCGTGATCATGACGGTGGATGCTTCCGGTCAAAAGGAATCGCGGGTCATCTCTCCGGTGTACGATGACGGCACGCTCTATGTTTCGGCCAATCACTGGCCGCGTTCCTGGTATAACCGCGCGCGCGAAAACCCCGATGTCGAGGTCACCGAGAAAGGCATGACACGGGCATATACCGCAGTCCCGGTAAGCGGTGCCGAGGATGCTCGCCTGCAGAAAGATTATGCGCACCCACTCTTCTTCCGCATCCTGACCGGCTTCCCGTCGCGCGATTTCCTGCGACTGGACCCTCGATGAGCGATCATTCGGTCCTGGTTGGTGCGACGTCTGCGGGGACCTTTCTCGAGGGGGCGGTTGGGCGCAAATTTTCGGGAACGCTGACGAGATTCACCCCAACTCGATTGATTTTTGCGGAGAAGAGAAGCCTTTCTCGTTATTCTCCAATGTATTGCGGCGGGGTTGGTTTCGTGGCCCCTTGGATGCGACGACTATGAGTGTGCGAAAATTAAATTATCAATTGATGATTGTGGGGCTCGGTGCGGTGCTGGTCTCGAGTTGCGCAGACTCGGCGCGAGGTCCGCAAGAACAGGCGATTACGTCTTACGTGATCCTCGGCGGGGCCGCGGACACCGGGCCTGCGGCTTACGCACGTGCCATCGTCACCGCGCAGAGCCGAGGCTGTCCGGAATTGATCGACGACGGCGGCGGCCGCCTGCCGATGAGCCGTCGCGAGAACCCACATGGGTTTTCTGTCGGCGTCTGCGAGGCCATCCTTCCGTTCGAAAAAGAGTTTCGGGTCTCCTGGTCCGGACAGTCGTTGCCGTTGGCGGCCCTCGCCCCCGAGCGGTTGCTCCTGGCTGGGGATACGGGGTGTGATGCCGACGATTGCCCCCCGGGTACACCGGCCCAGCCGCTGCAACGGATGGCGCAGAACATCTCTACCCTCGATCCAGCTCCGCAGGTCATCATCCACGTCGGCGATGTGAACTATCGAGGCACTCCGAAATATGCCGATGACGAAAAGACTCTGCTGATCTACGATGCAGGCGACCACGTCGACGGTCCAGGATGCAGCCTCGATCGCCCCTACATCAGTCAGAACGCAGCCTATAGCGATTTTCCCGACAACTGGGAAGACTGGTGGATCGAGTTCTTCGAGCCCGCAGAGCCACTATTGCGTGTGGCGCCGCTGGTGATCGCACGGGGCAACCATGAATTGTGCAGTCGCGCGGGTCCTGGCTGGCTCTACTTCCTCGATGCAGGAAGCAATCTCGATCAGTCCGGTCAGACTTCATGTCCGGCCCAAGGTGGGGCGGTGCCGCCGGTCGGCGACGTGCTCGACCGCGTCCTCGTTCTTCCGCCCCGAGTCATTGATCTTGGCACCCGGCGCCTGGTCGTCATCGATTCGGCCAACGCCTGCGACTATTTCGCTCCAGAGTCGACAACGGAGATCTACGCCGGCCAGCTGTCCGAGGTTTTCGATGCAACGGATCCGGATCCGAGCCGGCCGACCTGGATTGTCACCCACAGACCCTTGATCGGCGTTGTGGGACTCTGCTCCGTGGAGAGCGATCCGGATTGCCGTCCGGAGATCAA
This sequence comes from Candidatus Binatia bacterium, assembly GCA_029248525.1. Taxonomy (NCBI): domain Bacteria; phylum Candidatus Binatota; class Binatia (SeqCode); species Binatia bacterium. The sequence continues at coordinate 19,977 of JAQWJE010000022.1, read as the reverse complement.
CAACCGGACGCTGCAAGCCGCCTGGCTGCGGGCCTTCGGTGGACCCGCGGGCCTCTCCCCCGTGGAACTCGTGGTCTCGGGCCATATGCATCTGTTTCAGGGGTCCCGCACGACCGAGCCGGGCTCCGGCCTGTGGCCTCCACAGCTTGTGGTGGGCAACGGCGGCGTTGCGGCCGAGAGCGGCCCCGGTCCGGGATCGCTCTCCCTCGAATCCGGAGATCTCTCCATCCGTGGACTCACTTCAAGCGCTCACTGGTTCACGACCGTCACGGTGGAAAAAAGTGGAGGTTGGAGCGGGTTGGTTCTCTCCAGCCCGGACCGACCGGCAATCGCTGTCTGCAAGGATGCCAGTCCGGAGATCCGGCTCTGCAGCCCCGCAGGGGCTTCATGAATCGGCTGCTGCGAATCGCTCTCGTCATGCTCGGCGGAGCGGAGATCCTGATCCTCCACTGGGCCTTGCTCGTCGGGGGCGGCGCGGGGCTTTCGCCTGAGACAGCGGCTGTCGGGTTCGTCGTAGCATTCGTCGCGAACGTTCTTCTCCTGTCGCTGGCGCGCCGCCAAATGCGCGCCAAGGGCCTCGGCCTCGTGTTCAGCCGGACCTGGATTATCGGCAGTATCGCGGCCTTGTGGGCGGGGCTTCTGCTGGCGATATCCTTCGTGGCTCTGGGTCTTGGGCTCTTGGTGGTTGGGCTATTTGTCGATGTGGGCGGCTCGACGTCGGCGGCGTTGCTGAGTATCGGCGGTGGCGTCGCGATCGCGTTTGGTTTCGGGTCGATCCTCTGGGGGTACCTGATCGGACAGCGATGGGTATCGGTGAATCCTGTCGAACTGCCGCTGGCGGGGGCCGGTGATTCCCTCTCGGGGCTGCAGGTCGCCCAGATTACCGATCTTCATATCGGGCCGATGATGCGGGCACCGAAGCTCCGAGGTTACGTCGATCGCATCAACCGGCTCGAGCCTGATCTGATCGTCATCACCGGAGATATTTTCGACTTCGATCCGCAATATATTGAAGAAGGGTGCACGGAGCTGGCGCGGCTGCGCGCCAAGCGAGGCGTTTTTGCGGTTCTTGGCAACCATGATGTCTACACCGGAACCGAGCGTGTCGTTGCAGGCATTCGCGAGCATACCGATATCCGCGTGCTGCGCGACGAGTGGGTCGAGATCGACGTGGACGGCACGCCGATATGTCTGGCGGGAATCGAGGACCCCGGCGAGGGCTGGCGCGAGAAGGAGTCGGAGCATCCCGCGCTCGATGTCCTCGCACCGAAGATCCCCACTCATTTACCGCGAGTTCTGCTTGCACACCGCCCGAGCTACTTTGCCCACGCCTCAAGAGCCGGCTTTCAGGTGGTGCTTGCCGGACATACCCACGGCGGCCAGCTCCGTTTTCCTTTCGCGAAGAACTTCAATGCCTCGCGCGTCATCGCCCATCATACTGCGGGGCGTTTCGATATGGATGGGTCGACTCTCTACGTAAACCAGGGACTCGGTGTGGCAGGGCTGCCGGTCCGCCTGAATTGCCCGCGCGAGATCAGCCTGATCCGGTTGGTTGACGCCCCGGCGGTTGCTGTCGCGTGATGAGCTGACATTCGCCATCGGGCGGGGCTGGGTTTGCGGCTCCAGGGCAGGGATGAAGTCAGGCGCCACGGTGAAGTAAGTATAGGGTTGCCGGGTGTCGCCACCCTCGCTAAGCCAAGAAACAGTTGCAGATGTCAGTACGACCTTCTTCCCCCCCGTCCAGAACCAGGAGAAATCATGAAACTCACACTTGTCCTCGCCGTTGCCTCGTTGCTCTTTTCCGTTGGGACCGCTGGCGCCGCTTCGCGCGGGAAACTCGTCCTTCCCCTTGTCAATCCCGACTCGCTTGCAGGGTCCGCCTTGTGGAATAACGACGAAGTCGAAGGAAGCTACGTTTTCAATCGCTGCCGAACACGAATCAAGATCAACAGCCACGGTTCCTCGGGGCTCCCGGGCAAGGACATCGTTTGCCTGCTGAGCAGTGATAGCTACTCGACCACGAGCCCGGAGACTGCGGCTGGATCTACGGCGGTTTTTCGGGGCACGATCGATGCAACGACTGGCAAGCTCGATATGCGATCCGATGATCGCGCGGTAGCTTGCGGTCTCGCGACGCCAACGATTTCTTTGCAGAATCAAATGCAGTGCTTTGAGGACACCGGGTGGAACGCGGCATTGCGTTGCACGAACTCGACAGGAATCTGGCTGCCCGCCAATACGTTGCCTGGCACCGGCAAGTATAATGGGGGTGCTCAGATCGGGGTCTGCGCCGGTCTCACTTCCGGCTTCCGGATGACGCCGCCGGCCGGGGAGTTGCTCTCCGAGACCGGACTGCCCATCCGTTGCAAGAAGTGCTCCTGAGCTGGAACCTACTGGGGGTACTGTTCGGCGATCTCGGCCTCGAGGAGCGCTCGGAGTTGGTTTGAGCCAAACCGGACGAGTGGTTTCCCGTTCACGAAGAACTGGGGTGTTTTGCGGACGCCGAGCGAGCGCCCATCGGCCAAGTCCTGCTGCACCAGCTGTTCCATCTTCGGATCTGCGGCGTCCCGGCGGGCCTGGTCAACATCCACGCCGGCGTTCGGCAGGAACTGCCAGATGGCCTCGGGCCTTGGATCATGGTGGCTCGCCCACAAGGGCTGGGTCTTGTAGAGCACCTCGAGCGTCTCCCAATAGCGCCCCTGCTGGCCTGCGGCCTCGAGAGCCTTCACCACCTCTGCGGAGCCTGTGTGGAACGGTGCATAGCGCAGGACAAGCCGGACCCGACCCGGGTTCTCGGCAAGTAGGCTTTTTACGAAGGGGTCGAACGATCGGCAGGTCTCGCAAGCGGGATCAAAGAACTCGACGATCACGACCTTCGCGTCGGCGGGCCCTTTGCTGCGGGAGTGAGGGCGCTCCAGCGGGGAGTCGGCTGCCGTGGCAAGCGCTTCGATGCGATCAGCTTCGGCTCCCATGTAGAGCCAGGTGGCGATTCCGAAGGCGAGAGCGAGTCCGACCCCGGCGACCAAAACGATAGTAGATTTCTTCATGACGATTGTCTCCTCTTCAATTGCCAGAGCAATCCCGTCACCATGGCAAATACGACCAGCGAGAGCATGGGGATCGAGACAAAGCCCAGAACCTGTAGCTGCGCCTCGGCACACGAGACTCCCTGGCGGCAAGGCGCTGCACTTTCGGGGATGACTCCGATCTGCAGGAGCAGGTGATAGAAGGCGATCAAGCCACCGATGGCTGCCAGTGGCAGTGCGTATCGCACGACACCGGGGTCGTAGGGAAGAAGCCCCCGGAGCAGAATAATGGCCAGAGGGAACATGAAGACCCTTTGTGCCCAGCACAGAGAACACGGCGGCAGCTCCATGACTTCCGAGAAAAACAGGCTGCCGAGGCTCGCTGTGGTCACCAGCAGCCAGCTGGCGAACAGGATGGCCCAGTCGGACTCGGAAGGAGTTGCGTGTGTACTCACCTCGATAGGGATAACGGAAGAACCGCCTTGTTGGGTAGAGGCGATCGACACCGATATCGCTTGTTCCGGTTCGAGGGTCTTGATTTCGGCTGGCGTTGGCCGTTTAGCTGATCTGCGATGGAGCCGACGGAAAAAGTAGCCGTGATTGGCGCGGGGGCGGCGGGGCTTGCGGTCGCGCGCCAGCTTGCGCTGGAGGGGTTTGAGCCCGTGATTTTCGAGGCCGAGTCCCGCCTCGGCGGCACATGGGTTTATACCGAGGATCTGGAATCGGACCCTCTGGGCCGGGATCCCGATCGATATCGCGTGCATACCTCGATGTATGCCGATCTGCGTACCAACCTTCCCCGCGACCTGATGGCCTTTCGCGAGTTTCCGTTCGATGCGGTGGAAGAAGGCGGGGAGGGCGGGCCCGAGCGGCGCGACAAAGGACTCCGCTTCCCACCCCATGTGGATGTCCTGCGCTACCTCGAGCGTTACGCCGAGCGATTCCATCTTGCCGATCGAATTCGCTTCCAGTGCCGGGTCGAGACCCTGGTGCCGCTGGATGCATCGGGAAATGTCTGGACCGACAGGGGTAACAGGGGTGACGAGCCCGCCAGCTGGCGCATCTCTGCGACCGACGCCAGCGGGGCCAGGCGCGACGAAGAATTCCGCGCTGTCGCGATCGGGAACGGGCATTACGCATTTCCTCGGGTTCCCGATCTCCCCGGTGCTGGTTTGTTCAAGGCCTCCCAGCTCCATAGCCATTCCTACCGGCATCCCGAAAAATATCGCGATCAAAAGGTGGTCCTTCTCGGGGCCCGAGCGTCGGGTATCGATATCGCGTTCGAGATCGGCAAATGCGCTCGGGAGGTCTACCTCTGTGCTCGTGGTGTCGAGCAGCAGCAGCCCCTCTTTGGCCGCGACAATATCTCTCTCAGCCCGCCGATCACCTCATTGGAAGGCGGGGCCACAGCTGTATTGTCGGGAGAAGGTCGCATCGAGGATATCGACACACTGATTTATTGTACCGGTTATGAGTACCGTCTGCCCTTCCTCGATCCCGCGGGAGTTGCGTCACCCGTCGTGACTGTCGAGGACAACTGGATCCATCCGCTCTTTCTGGATCTGCTTGCGGCGCGCGCGCCGTCTCTGGGGCTCATCGGCCTGGGCAACCATATCGTGCCATTTCCCCAATATGAGCTTCAGGCGAAATTTTACGCCGGCATGCTGGGGGGGCGGATTGCCTTGCCCGACCGCGCCGAGCGCGAGGGGCTCGCTGGCGCGCGTGCCGCCGAACAACGAGCGGCCGGGGTCGCGCAGCGGCATTTTCTGCAGCAGGGCGACGCCCAATTTGCCTACAACGACGAATTGGCTCGCCGCATTGGTGTCGAGCCTCTGCCTCCTTCTTTCAAGGCGGTCTACAAGGCCGTCGAACAGGCGCGCTTTCGCGACCCCGAGACCTACCGGGAGGAGGACTTCCCGTGGGTGGACCGGTCCGGAAGCGCGGGCGCCGAGCTTCGTCAGTAGGACGGGCGACTCCAGTGGTCGTCAGGAGGAAGCGTTGCTGTCGGCGGGAAAAGCCGTTTGAAGCTTGCTCTCGAGTTCCCCGAGTTTTTCCTGAATCTCGGGTCGCAGCTCGTGGCGCACGATCCCCAGAAAAGCGAGATTGAGGCCGTAGAGAGCACGCGCTTCGAAGTGGGCATCGTCGATCCTGCCCAGGGCCCATTGCACCGATGCAAACTGCGACCCATGCTCAATTTGCCATGCGACCTGCATGCAATTGACCGGCTCCGCGAGCAGGCCGCGTTGCCGGGCCGTCTCGAGAATTCCCGTCAGGATCTCGATGGAATGTTCCATGGGTTCGACAGGGGAGCGCCTTCCGGCGATTTCACCCTCAAGCCAGGCGAGAGTCATCGGCCGGAAGAAGTCGTGCTGCCGGCAGGTCTCGCGGATCGCATGCTGCACGAGGGTTCGGCAATACTCGATCGGATCCTCGGGGGAGGGGTTGATCGAGAGCGTCGCCTTCATGCGATCTCGAGCGTCGAGGGTCAGGGCGCGGAGAATTTCTTCCCGGGTGCCCCATAGGTTGTAGAGCGTATTGACACTGAGGTCGGCCTCTTCCGCGATTTTACGCATCGAGAGTGCCCCGATACCGCCACGGCTCAGGAGTGTTCGCGTGGCCTGAAGGATCTGTTGGCGTCGTGCCTCGACGTTACGCTCCCGTCGTCCGGAAACGGCAGGGCTTGGGCCACTCGATTCTTGCTCCATATCAGGTCATGCCACCGTGGAATTTTGATAGGCCGTGCCCGATTTTCTGTCAACTCGGAGGAAATCTCCAGGCCGTTTCTCGCGCCAGGCGCCGCATCCTCTGGATGTCCGATGAAAGGACGCCTCGGAGGGCTGGGTCGGGCTTGCTTCCGCGATTGATGAAAACGGTCGCGTGCAGGATGCGGTCGTCATGGAGTCCGAGCCCGCAGGCCTGTTTGACGAAAGTGCTCTGGCGGCGCTCGCGCAATGGCGCTACCGACCCCGGGTTGAAAATGGCGTCCGCGTACCGCGCGAGAATGTCACGGTCGTGGTCTCCTACGATATCCAGAAATAACCGAACCGGCACTTCCCGCGACTGGTTGCGAATCACCAACTAGCGGGCCTCGAAATATATTTTTGTTGACACCCGATCGCCACCTCCTGAGGGTTGGTCCTACCGGATGGAGGTGCAAATAGAATGAGACGGTCCTATGGGTTGGTCTGGTTTTTTGCGTTGGTATTTTCAACGGGGTTTCTTTTAACGGCGTGGCCAGGGATAGCGATGGAGGTGGCTGACGGTCCTTTTGAGACCGGGGAGGCTGATCCGTCGGTTTTCTCGAGACGTCCGAAGGCCGATTGTGGTGGAGTTTCGGTTCTTTCGAGTCTCCTTCGGTTGACGTGAAGGGGTCCTACGTTGGCTGTCTTGCCAGCGAGGAGGGGATTGTTCTGTATACTTCTGGGAGTTGCGCTTCCTGGTTTGCGTATGGAGGCGAATCGAACAAGATGCGCCCGGGTGAGACACGTGCGGATATGGACCGGCGGAGTTCGGCGGGTCTGGCGCTGATGCGGGCCGGGGGCGAGGTCGTTGACCAACTCGAATTTGCTCCCGACGCGGATTTTGATGGCGAAGGTCTCAAGCGATTGATCCGCGGGGCGGCAGCGATCTCGATGCCGAGAGCGTGTTCCGTGAGGGTTCCGTTTCGGGCGAATCAGCACGTGGAAGAATATTCGAAGATGCTCTACGCACAAAGAAAAGAGTTCACGTCCATTCGGTGCGAGAGGCTGCGCAATGCGACGACGGTGATCTCTGTACTGTCGATGCGTGTGACGAGACAACGAAGTTGTGCATCCGTTCTCCCTATATCGGTTGCGATGACGACAATGTATGCACGGAGGATTTATGCAGGCAGGGAGAGTGCGATTTTATCCCCAGGGAACCCTGCATGGATTGTTCTACGTGCACTCGCGACACATGCCATCCCCAAAAAGGCTGCCAGTTCGAGCCTCGACCTTGTGATCCGACCAAGCCCGAAACCTGCGAGTGTCAGTCTCTCCCAACCGATATTTCAGCGGCAGAGTAGGCCAAAACCGTTCCGCAACCCGGCTATTGCACAACGATCCGGAAAGGCTATCTCCGACGTGCAGGAATTGAGTGCGGTCTTGTCGCATTCGAAAACCGAAAGGGGCGCACGTCGATGATGGAATTGAAATTTCGTGAGGTCAGCTCGGAGGAAGTCGCGCAGATCAAGGCGCGGTTCAAACGCTTCATCGACGAAGAGGTGATTCCCGCCGAGCCGGTTTTGAACGGGCACGACGAGGCGGCCGATGCGAAGATGGAAGAGCTCAAGGCGCGCGCCAAGGATGCCGGCCTCTGGGCGCTCGGCCACCCCGAGGAGATCGGCGGGGGCGGGTTGCCGTTTCTGGCATTCGCCGAGATGAACGAGGTCATCGGCCGGTCGCATTTCGGCCAGATGGCCGTCGGCTCGCTCTCGATGCAGGACTCGATCATGTTGCATCTCTATGGCAACGCCGAGCAGAAAGAGCGCTGGCTGCAGCCGTTGGTCGCCGGCGAGATCTATCCGTCCGTCGGCTTGACCGAGCCGGAAGTCGCCGGATCCGACCCCACTCTGATGCAGGCAAGTGCGCGTCTGGATGGCGACCAATGGGTCATCAATGCGCATAAATGGTTTACCTCGGGTGCCAACCGCGCGGCCTTCACCACGGTCTTTTGCGAGACCGAACCGGAAGCCGGTCGCCACGCGAAGTTTTCCTCGATTATCGTGCCCACCGATACGCCGGGCTATGAACTCGTGCGTGTGGTGCCAACCATGGGGACGACTCACGGCGCGCATTGCGAGATCCGCCTGACTGACGTGCGGGTGCCCCGAGACCACCTGCTTGGCGAACGTGGTGCCGGGTTCGTGATCGCACAGAAACGTCTGGGTCCGGGCCGGATCTTTCATTGCATGCGTTGGCTGGGCCAGGCGCAGCGCGCGTTCGAGTTGATGTGCGAGCGCGCCAATACGCGCCATGCGCACGGATCTCTGCTGGCCGAAAAAGGCGAGATCCAGCGCTATGTCGCGGAGTCAGCCGCCGAAATTCAGGCGTCGCGTCTGATGACCTTCGATGCAGCACGCGTGCTCGACTCGGGCGAGGAGGCCCGGATCGAGATCTCGCTGATCAAGTTCTGGGGCGCACGTATGCTGCATAATGTGATTGATCGCGCGATTCAGGTGCATGGAGCCCTGGGAGTGACGGCCGACACGCCCCTGGAGCAGATGTATCGCGAGGCTCGCTATGCGCGCATCTATGATGGCCCCGACGAAGTCCACCGCATGGTCGTGGCGCGTCGATTGATGCGCGATCCGGTCGGGAGTCCTCCTTGGGCGCGTTGATGGCCGGGTTTCACCCAGGCGGCGGATCGGATTGTAAGCACCCGTAAAGAGGCTTAACGTAAGGGATCTTGCGATTCAGAGTTGAGACCCCGAAGCCATGGATTCCTGTAGACACGCGACATTGGTGCTTGTTCCCGTCGAGATAAAGCGGCGGTGCTGCCGGTGCCACCTGACCGTTTCCCGCGAGGAGCTTGCGGATTCCTACTGTCCGGAATGTTTCGAGTCGAGCGGTCGGCGTCATTATGAGTTCGAGGATGTTGAGGCGGGCGGCAGCCACGAATCCCCATACGTTTGCGAGGATTGCGGCGTTGGCGTGGGTTGAGAATGGGCCTGGGCTGGCGAGAAGTGGCGTGATTCGTTTTAGGTTTGAAGGGACGACAAGGCGCAGGAGCGACGATCATGAGCGAGCAGGACGAGAAGACAGCTGATTTTCTGGACCCGAACGTCTGGACACCGGAGATGGAGATGGCCGAGGCCGGTGGCGGTGTGTCAGGGGCAGCCGACCTCGCTCTGGACGAGATCAATTTGGCCAACCCCCATCTGTTCCGGGAAAACCGCTGGCACGAACATTTCGCGCGATTGCGGGCCGAGGACCCGATCCACTTCAACGAGCTCGAGTCGGCCGGGCGCTATTGGTCGATCACCAAATACGACGATGTGCGGGCGGTAGATAGTGATTGGCAGCGGTTCTCCTCGGCTGAGGGAATCACCCTCGGACCGCCACGTTCGCCGGAACAAGATTTCGCTGCGGAGCCACTGACCTCGTTTATTTCGATGGACCCCCCGACGCACGACGAGCAGCGCCAAACCGTGCGTGCGGTGTCCGCGCCCCGGAATCTTCCCAAACTGGAACCCCAGATCCGGGAGCGCACCGTGAAGGTGCTTGAATCCTTGCCGGAAGGAGAGACCTTCGATTGGGTCGATACCGTATCGGTCGAGCTCACGACCTTGCTCCTCGCGACGCTCTTTGACTTTCCGCTGCCGGACCGACGCAAGCTTACGCGATGGTCCGATATCGTTTTTGCCGTCCCGGGCCCCGGCGGGATCGTCGAGACCCAACAGCAGAAGATCGATGAGCTGATGGAATGCGTGGCGTATTTCGAAGGCCTCTGGACCCAGCGGCGCGAGAAGCCGGGCTTTGATCTGGTTTCGATGCTCGCCAACGGGGAAGCGACCCGTGATATGCCGACGCTCGCTCACCTCGGCAACCTTCTGCTGCTGATCGTCGGCGGGAACGACACAACCCGCAATACGATGACCGGAAGTGTCTACGGGTTGAATAAATTCCCCGATCAATACGACAAGCTCATTGAGAATCCGGACCTCGTGGCGAACCTGGTGCCCGAGATCATTCGCTGGCAGACGCCACTGTCCTATATGCGGCGGACGGCGATGGTCGACTGCGAACTGCGCGACAAGAAAATCCGGGAGGGAGACCAGCTCCTGATGTGGTTTTTATCCGCAAACCGGGATGAGGACGTTTTCGATCATGGCGATGCGATCGACCTCGAGCGTCATAATGCAGATCGTCACCTCTCGTTCGGGTACGGCATCCACTTTTGTATGGGCAGTCGACTGGCCGAGCTGCAATTGCGCATCTTGTGGGAGGAAGTTCTCCGGAGATTCAAGCGTATCGAGGTTCAGGGTGAGCCGGAAAGAACTTTCTCGTCGTTTGTGAACGGATATGTGGACTTGCCGGTGAGAGTCACCCGCCGATAGGGAGCGACCAATCGGCTACCGTCGGTTGAGGTGCTTTTGGATCAAGTCTTTTACGATTTGACCCTCTCGGAGAAAGGAGTCAAAGCATCGGGATGGGTGGCGAAGCGATTCCCGCTTCGTGCCGGATATTTTCTTTCTGGACCCGGGAGGGCTTATGGACGGCTTCATTGCCTTTGTGATGGGTAATTTTACCTTGACCTTTCTTGTGATTGGCGCGGTCTTCTCCCTTGCCGGAATCGCCCGGTCACCGCGACCACTCGCCGCGCCCGTGGTGGTCGAGAAGTTTTTCTTCTGGTTCCTCTTTTTCTCGATTGGCTGTTCCTTCCTCTATAATGGTTTCTTCCACGCGGCCATGCCCAAAATGGCAGCCGAACTGATTGGCTGGGCGAATAGCCCGTTCCAGATCGAGCTCGGTTTTGCGAGTATCGGGTTCGGAATGGTCGGTGTGATCGCGCCGTGGAAAGGTATCCAGATGCGTTTTGCGGCGATACTGCCGGTGGCGTCTTTTCTCTGGGGGGCTGCGGGGGTCCATATTCAGAGCATGATTAGCGAGAGGAATTTCGCTCCCGGGAATGCCGGGGTGATCTTCTGGACCGATCTGTTGTTGCCGCTGATGGGGCTGGTCTTCCTCTGGCTGCAAAATCGCTACGAGAACGAGGGCCGTTCGGTAGCTCCCTGACCGAACTCGGAGCGCCAGCATTGATTGCCCAGTTTTGAGCGCCGGTCTTCTGTCCGATTCCCTCTGACTCGTTCTGCCGGGATGGATGGCACTAATACTGGCAGTCGCAGGCGCCCGCTTGCAGCATGCAGGTCCCGCCGCATACCGAGCACGGCGCCTCGGCGGCGCATGGCCCCGCCGAACAGACGCCGCTCACGCAGGTGTCGGTTCGGGTACAGAGGTTGCCATCACAACTGGCGGCTCCGTCGGGTTTGAACGCGCACACCTTCGTGCAGCAGCTGCTGCCGGTGCCATTGAGATTTCCGTCATCGCAGATCTCACCGGGTTCCAGCTGGCCGTTGCCGCATATCGAGGCGATCGGGTAGGCGTCAAAGTCCATCGCATCGAAGTAGTCGATCCGATGGGGGATCGTCTGCTCAATGGTGTCGGCCAATTCCTGGGTGATGCGCTCGGGTCGGTAGCGCACGGCAAGGTAGGGCAGGAAGCTTTCGGCGATATCCTCTCGCCCGGGATAGGATTCGGCATAGGTCGAAATGAAATCGGGGTCAGCACTCTGGGCGGCAAGCCACGCGCTCGCATTGGCGTGGATGGGGTCGAGTGAAGTGTGGGCTGCCTCGTGGACAAAGGTTTCCTCGAGGATGCCGCTTGCTTCATATAATTCGCCCCGCCCGGTGTGGATGAGCAGGTTGTTGTTCCCCCCACCGAACGGATTGACGCCCTTATGAATCCAGAAGGTCTCTACCCGGAGGCGCAGAGACGTGGGCAGGCGGCCGACAACTTCGCCGTATTTGAGTGCCTCGATTTCTGCTTCGGGCATGCTGCCAAATTCGGGGTTGACCTGGATCTCGGCGCTCAGACCGTCATCGTAGGTGGCCTGAAAGAGGTAAGCGTTGTACCATACCCAGCCGTTTGTTCGGCGATCGAACATCAGGCGCTGGCCACGCCCGGTGTAGACGGCATCCAGAAATGCCGTCGGATCCGAGGCCGTGATGATATCCGGGTCGATAAAGATCGTGCCAAAAAAAGGCGGCTCGGCGCCTGCCGTCGACGGCCCCAAGTTGGGGATCTCGAGCGCCAGCATTGTCAGCGTCAGGGCGACGGTGGACAGGATTTTTCTCGGGTTCATGGAGATCCCCTGCGGCAGATGCGCATCACGCAATCCGTATACGAAGCCCCGTCGCAGTTCCAGAGCCGAATCGGAGGCTCGCGACTTATCCCTTTGTGTAAAGCTGCTCGCAGACCTCGATGCTGTCGTTCACGGTGTCTTGCACCATAGCCTCCATCTTGGGCTGCTTCCCGCCACCGACAGATTGGAAATTGCTCGCGGCCCAAGGCGCGCCGAGGTAATATTCGTCGGCCAGCTTGCCGTACGCCGCGCCGGTCGGGCTGATCCCGCGGATCATGAAGATTCCAGCTTCCTCGGGGCCGCCGCCGATCGCTTGAAACATGCCCATCTCGTAGTCGGGATGACCACCTTTGTTAATGTCCGCCTCCAGTTTGGCGATTCCCTCGCGGTAGGCGTTCACGTTCTCGGGGGCGATCTTGACGCGTTGCACGCGCTCGAAGCCGGGCGCGAGAGTGAAGGGGATCAACGGCTTCCAGGCGGCGATGTATTTGATGGTGCGAAGTTTCTTGATTTTGGGAGTGGCCGCGCCGTGTTCGAGAGTCTCGATGGTCGCGAGTGCCTTCTCCAGGCTGGGATAGGCCGCCCAGACGAATGCTTCGCCGGGGAAGCGCTGGCCGCTTTTGACGATACAGATCCCGCCGGCATCGGCACCGGTGGCCTCGTAGGCTTTGGGGTTGGCTTTGAGGAAGTCGCGATAGGCTTTGACGTCGTCGGTTTGTACCGTGACGGTCATGAATGCGCCTTCACCTGCCGGGACCGGTGGGCCCTGAGCGAAACTCATTGTGGCAGCTAGCAGGGTAATCATCGTGGTGGTCAGCATCTTCTGCAGCATCGAGGTTTTCTCCTGATGGGGCCGCCTTGCCGGGAAAGGCAAGGCGATGTTTCGCCGTGATTGAGGTTGGTTGTCAGAATTCAGGACTTTGAGGTCCGGGGTTTCTCGCCTCTGACCACCCACGTCCACCTATTTGCAGGAACAACACAGGTCAAGGCTTGGCGCGGCGCGCCCGGCTGGATTTGTCGCCGGTATCTTGATTTTCTTGCTTTAATTCTCGACGATTTCGATTCGGCGGGGCGACACGAGCGCGAGAGGCTTCAAGGCATGGCAGACAGTTCAAGAATGGAAGATCCGACAGACCTGAGCGAATATCGGCAGGAGGTGCGCGCCTGGATGGAGAATAACCAGCCGCCCGCACCTGCCTTCGCCCTGCCGCAGGGGATGCTTTTTGTCGATAGCGACGAGCAGTTTGCTTACCTGCGAGATTGGCAGGCCCGGGTCTATGACGCAGGTTTCGTTGGAGTCGAGTGGCCCGCTGCCTATGGCGGCGGTGGGCGAGGGCCCGGCCACCAGCGCATTGTGAGCCAGGAGATGAGTCGCGCGGGGGTTCCCTTTCTGATCAATCTGGTCGGTCTGGCATGGGCGGGACCGGTGATCCTGGCCTACGGTACCGAGGCGCAGAAAAAACGATATATCGCGAAAATTCTGCGCGCCGACGAAATCTGGTGTCAGGGTTTCAGCGAGCCGTCGGCGGGCAGTGATCTGGCCTCTCTGCAAACTCGCGCAGTGCGCGACGGTGACCAATGGATCGTTAATGGACACAAGGTCTGGACGTCTTTGGGGCGCTTTGCCGACCAGATGATCCTGCTCGCTCGAACTGACCCGGAAGCCTCCAAGCATGCCGGGATCTCGTATTTCCTCTCGCCCATGAAAACCGAAGGCGTCGAGGTCGCACCGCTGACCAAGATCACGGGCGAGGGCGGTTTCAACCAGATCTTTTTCGGCGACGCGCGCTTCCCCGGAGATTGTCTTCTCGGGCAGGAAGGGCAGGGCTGGGAGATTGCTCTGGCGACCCTCAGCTTCGAACGCGGTGCTTCCGAAGGTGCCGCCGGTGGCGATATGGGCGCCACATTTGACGTCACAGCCGCCATTGATCTGGCGCGCACGACCCGTCGGGATGGTGGGACCTGCATTGATGAGCCCGAGGTACGCGACCGGCTGGTCGGGTTTGCGATCGATGCAATGGCGCTTCGTTTCTCGGGCCAGCGCGCTCGGATCCCGGGCTTGGTGGCGGACCGACCGTTGGCCCTGCCGCTGATGTCGAAAGTTGCGGGAACAGAATATGCGCAGGCGGTCGCGGATTTTGGGTGCGAATTGCAGGGCTATGCCGGCACTCTGAACAAGGGAGATACGGCTGCGGTCGCCGAAGGCGAATGGCAGCGCGCCTACCTCAACAGCTATGCGGGCACGATCGCGGGGGGAACCTCCGAGATTGTCCGAAACATTCTGGGCGAAAAAGTCCTGGGACTGCCGAAGACGAAATGATGACTCTCGATTCGATCTCGACACGCCTTGCCTTCAGCGAGGATCAAACGATGTTGCGCGAGGAAGCCCGACGGCTTCTGGAGGCACGAGCGCCTCTGGGTGCCCTGCGCGGGTGGATCGCCGATGGGGGTCGTGATGATCCGGCGATCTGGAAGGAGTTGGCCGAAGGTGGCTGGTTCGGCTTGGGGACTGACGCGGTCTACGGCGGGGCGGCGCTTGGTGCTGTCGAGTTGGTTTCTCTGGTGGAGGAGTCGGGTCGGGTTCTGCTCGCGGCCCCGCTATTGGGGCAGTTGTTTTCTGCTGCCTTGATCGGCGCGGCCGGGTCCGCAGCACAAAAAGCGTTCTGGCTGCCGCGGCTGGTCAGCGGTGAGGTGCGGATGGCCTGGGCGCCCACGGATGCAGGCGGCGCCTGGCATATGGCGGACACCGGATTGGAAGATCGCGGCGGCCGGCTTTCCGGCGATCGGGCATTCGTCTGGGCGGGCGATACCGCCGATGCCTTTCTGTTGCCGTGCAGGCGCAACGGCGGCGTTGTGCTGGCGGTGGTTTCGGCGACCGCCGAAGGTTTGTCGCGAGAAAGCGAGACAACGTTGGACCCGACGCGTGCGCAGGGCCGGTTGCAGCTTGACGGCGTGGTGCCTGAGGCGATCCTCGAGGCGGACGCCGGGTCGGTTGAAGAGGATTTTCTACCTCTGGCGTGGGCAGCGATGGCTGCCGAATCGGTCGGAGGCGCGTCCGCGGCATTGGATATGACGGCTCGCTATGCGGCCGAGCGCGAGCAATTTGGCAAGCCGATCGGGGCTTTTCAGGCGATCAAACATCCACTGGCCAACGTTTTGATCGCGGTGGAGCAGGCGCGCTCGCTGGTCTATGCGGCTGCTTGCGCGCTGGACCAGAAAAATGGAGACGCGCCGTTGCTGGCGCGGATGGCACGGGTCGCCGCCGACGAGGCCTATGGTTTTGCCACCTCTCGCGCGATTCAATTTCACGGGGGGTTCGGCTTTACCGACGAATGCGACGCCCACCTGTTCCGTCGGCGCGCCATGGCGTCGCGGGTGGCTTTCGGAACCCCGGCGCATCATCGCCAGCAGATTGCTGCGATGATCCTCGGAGCACCCGCATCTGGCTGACCTCGACCGATGGAGGCACTGTAGTGAGGCCCTGCCGCAGCCTGCCAGGAGCTGAGCCGGGAGGGGGTGGGGAGGCTTCAGTCCTTTCCATTCTGCGAGTGGGATTTTTGCGGCATACGAATCGGCATTCGGTAGGGCGGTTCGAGCTTGTCGATGCCGCCGAATTCATAGAGCGCAGCGGACCGCCCCTTGCCCCGTTTGGTGGCAGGTAGAGCTTCGCCTTTCGGCCCTTTCTTCTCCTGAAAGATGGCCTTCAGGAAACTGGTCTCCGAGTCTTCGCTGCTGCCCTTCTGTATGGCCAACACGCGCCGTCGGAAGTTCGCGGGGTCGAGCTGGTGGACGGCCTCTCCCCAGACGGCCCGATAGACGGCATGGAGTTCGGAGATCGTGAATTGCGGGTTGAGGAATTCGACTGCGATTGGTGTTTCTTCCAAATCCTTGCGAATGCGTGCAAGCGCCGCCTGGAAAATGGTCCAATGGTCGAAGGCCGAGAGGACTGTTTTCGCAGTCTGCTTGTCGACGACATCGCTGATGCTGGCGACGGGAAAGAAGGCAGCGTCCGCAACGCCACCCGCGGGTTTCGGGGTTGTACAGCCAGCTTGCAGTTTTGCGTAGGCAACCGTGACGACCCGGTCGGCTGTCGCTCGCTTGTCACGCTCCGGGTCGCCGAAGGTCCGGAGTTGCCTGAGGTCCTTTTGCGAAATTATAATCCCGGTCTTTTCCTTCAAGCGCCGAGCTGCGGCTTCTTCGAGAGTTTCTTCGAGTCCGACGAAGCCGCCCGGCAAGGCCCATTCGCCGCTATGCGGCGTCTGGTCCGGCCCCCGTCTAATCAGCAGCACCTGAAGTTCTCTTTCGTCATCCTCCTCGCGAGGCGCGACGGTGAAGATCGCGAGATCGACCGTCACCGCAAAGCTGGGAAAGTTGAGGCCGTGATCCGAGGTTGCCGATGTATCTTCCACCCTTCCTACTTAAAGTAACTTGACAATAAGAGCAATACCGGATATAGTCAAAAGACATTAACCTGGTTTGGAGGGAGTTTTTATGCAAGCAGCAGAAAAGGTGAGTGATGCAAGGGCAACAATAGCCGTGCGCAAGGGAAGGAAGCCGATCGGGAAAACGCCCATGACCTTCCGGCAGCAGATCAGGATGGATGAGCAGATGTACGACGAGGTCGCGGAGTTAGCCGATGAGCAGGAGCGCAGCCTCGCGATGATGCTTCGCTTGCTGGTCAAGATCGGGCTTGAGTCGGTTGGTAATAAAAAGGGAAGGGCTTAGTCTCTCTCGACCAGCGCGACTTCAATTGAGGACATAGTGCAGTCAATTCAGAGAGGTGGGCAGATGTTGCGCGACGCGATACCAAACCCGGTCCGGGAACCGTCGATTCGTTCGCTGGATCGAGCGAAAGGCTGCCTGCTTGGACTGGCAACGGGTGATGCCCTGGGCACGACTCTCGAGTTCCAGCCGCGTGGCAGCTTTGAGCCCATCGATAATCTGGTGGGCGGTGGTCCCTTCGGGCTGCGGCCCGGGGAGTGGACGGATGATACCTCGCTGACGATCTGTCTGGCGAGGAGCCTGATATCGTGCGCCGGGTTCGATCCGCAGGATCAGGCCGAGCGCTATCTCGCCTGGCGTGAAACCGGGCAGCCCGGACCTCGGGATTATTGCTTCGACATTGGAAATACCACGGCAACAGCTCTCGATCGGTTCCGGCAAACGGGGGATGCCTTCAGTGGTCCGGACGGTGCCTGGTCTGCAGGAAACGGGTCACTCATGCGTCTTGCCCCCGTGGCCCTCTTCTGGGCTTGCGACGAACGGACCGCTGTAAACTTTGCCGGGGAGAGCTCGCGTGTGACACACGGAGCCGACGAACCCATTGACGCGTGCCGGGCCTATGCGACGTTTCTGGTGGCGGCGTTGCGAGGCTGCGATCGAGAAACGATCCTTGCCACAACACCACCCCAGGGGCCGGATGCTCGCCCGCTTTCGCCCGCAGTGCTCGAGGTTTTGCAGGGGAGTTGGCGAGACAAGCGCATGGATGAGATCCGCGGGTCAGGTTATGTCGTGTCCTCTCTCGAGGCGGCCATCTGGTGTTTTGCAAACACCGCAAGTTATCGCGAAGCGGTTCTCTGCGCTGCGAATCTGGGTGAAGACGCGGATACAACGGCCGCAATTTGTGGCCAGTTGGCGGGTGCTTTCTACGGGGCATCCTCGATCCCTGCGTCGTGGAAGGAGCGCGTTTTCATGCGCGAGGAGATCGAACTCCTTGCGCAGCAGCTTTGGACAGCGGCGACCGCACGGCACCAAGGGCAGACGATACGAGCGAAAGCGCTTCGCTAGCCGGGCGAAATCGAAGCCGACAACAGGGAGATTCTTTCGAGAATCCCCGGACCCGGGCAGGGGAATTGCCTGACAGGAGGTGTGCGTGATGAGCAGTGCGGAAAATTTCGAGATTGTCCTGGCCGATACGAGCATCGAGATCTACAGGGCTCTGGAGGAACGTATCCTGATGTCCTCCGAGGATTGGATGGCGCTGGGTCGGGTCTCGGCCTTTCATGCAAGCGTATTCGACTTTCCGGGCGAGGGCACGGCGCTGGTCTCGCCGGCGAATTCTTTTGGGTTCATGGATGGGGGAATTGATGCGCTCTATCTCGAGTTGCTCGGTGAGGATCTCGAGGATCGCGTCCGCGATGTTCTGGCGGCAGACTACCACGGTGAACTTCTGGTCGGGCAGGCGACGATTGTCGACACCGAACATCCCGACAGCTTCCCCTTTTTGATTGTCGCCCCGACGATGCGGGTGCCTGCTGTTTTGCCTGAGGACACAATCAATCCCTATCTGGCGTTGCGTGCGGCGTTACGTGCGGCGGCGGCTGATCCGCGGGTCAAGCGCGTGGTCCTCCCTGGGCTGGGCACGGGCGTCGGTCTTGTCGACGCCGATCGATTCGCCCTGCAGGCTCATGCTGCGCTCCAGGAATTCTTCGAGGGCGCGTGTTTCCCCGGTAGCTGGTGGGAAGCTGCCGTTGCTCATCAAGCTCTTTATGGTCAATCACCCCGTGACCTGCAGTATGAGACGGGAGACCATCTACCTCGGGGATTTTCCGACAGCGAGGCCTGAGCCGAATGTCCGGTGGTATGGATTGCACTCGGGACTGGCATTTTTCTGCCGAGAGCGACACACTGGAGGCAGGACCGCGACGCGGTCGGCAGGAGATATGGAATGAGCAACGAAAAGCAAACTACGCCTGAAAATGGATCGATTGAAACCTACGACGCCGTGATTATCGGTGCCGGTGTCAGTGGGATGTATGCCCTGCATCACCTGCGCGAGATGGGCCTCTCCGTGCGCGTCTATGATGGCGCCACCGACGTGGGTGGGACCTGGTGGTATAATCGGTATCCGGGGGCCCGCGTTGATGGTCCGGGGAGTCCATTTTATTGCTACACCTTCTCGGACGATTTGATGAAGGATTGGGAATGGAAAGAGACCCAGTCCGAGCAATCTGATGTTCTGGATTATATCGAACACGTCGCCGATCGCTTCCATCTGCGTCGCGACATCCAGTTCGAGACGTGGGTGCAGGGTGCCCGCTACGATGAGTCGACCCAACGATGGACGGTGACGACCAGCACGGGCGTTACCGCATCCGCTCAATTCCTGATCTGCGCGGTGGGTGCTCTCTCGACGGCCAACCTCCCGGACATCCCCGGCATCAAGGAGTTTTCTGGCGAGTGCTATCACACAGGGCAATGGCCGCATGAGCCGGTGTCTTTTGAAGGCAAGCGCGTCGCGGTCATCGGTACGGGCTCCTCGGGGATTCAGGCCATGCCCGAGATCGCCAAGGAGGCCGCTCATGTGACGGTCCTCCAGCGAACACCGCAATTCGCTTTTCCTGCCGGGAACCGCGCCCTGACCGACGAAGACAGGGAAGCGGCGCGAACGGAATGGGATGCCATCAAGGGGAAGATGCTGGCGAACCCCGGAGGCTTTCCGATCGATAATCATTCGCGGTTGGCCGTCGAGGCAACACCCGAGGAACGCGAAGAAATGTACGGGCGTCTATGGGAGCGTGGCGGTTTCGGCTTCTTCCTCGAGAGCTACAACGATATCGCGCTCGACGAGGAGGCGAACAAATCGCTGGCCGACTTCGTGCGCGCCAAGATTCGCGAGACCGTTCGTGATCCGGAGGTCGCCGACAAGTTGATGCCGGATCATTTTGTGATGACCAAGCGCCCGGTGCTCGAAAACGGGTATTTCGAGGCCTATAACCGGGACAATGTCGAGTTGGTGGATTTGCGAGAGGATCCCATCGAACGCTTTACCGAGTCCAGTGTGGTCACCCGATCCGGAGAGCATCCGATCGATATGCTGGTTCTGGCAACCGGTTACGATGCGATCAGCGGATCGATGCTGCGGCTGAACCCCAAAGGGCGTGGCGGCGTGAGTCTCAAGGATCGCTGGACAGATCGCTTCCACAACTACCTGGGCCTGACGATCAGTGGCTTCCCGAACCTCTTCATGATTCATGGACCCGGTTCGCCGGGCGTTTTTTACAATATGCCGCTCGGAGCCGAGCGACAGATGGGCTGGGTGGGTGATCTCGTGCAGCGTCTGCGCGAT
>JAQWJE010000021.1 GCA_029248525.1 Candidatus Binatia bacterium | reverse complement strand
GGCCTGCTTCCCGACAGACCGTCGCGCAAAACATAAGCACAAAAGGTGACTTCATTTTACCAGATTCCCGGCGTGTTGTCTCTACTGTTCCACGCCTTAAAAGCGTTGGCGCTCAGACCGTTTACGAGTTCGCGATCCTTGGACTGGACGCTTGGTTCGACTGGCATCGCTCCCCGGAGGTCTACCCAACAGCCTCGCTCACCGAGAAGGCGTCTGGCAGCGGATTCCAGAAGCCCGACTGTCTGGGGCTTTGGTCGCCAGCGCAGTTTGGAGAAGATGCCCACGGCGTACGGCATCGCACCAAGCGCAACGTGCTGGCGGTGAGCTTTCTGGTTTTCGATATCGACGAAACCGAACTGTGCCTGTTGGAGATTCGCGAGATTCTGGGAGGCACACGCGCTGCAATCACTCCCAGCTTCAACCACTCAGAGCAGACGCCGCGCTTTCGGATCGTGCTTGATGTGACGCGCCCCATGACTGCCGAGGAGTTCGAGCGGGTAATGCCTTGGGCTTCGGCGCTTCTGACGCGCTACGGAATTGCGCCGGATGAAGCTGCCATGGATTCGGCCCGTCTCTTCTACGACTCAGCCATCCCTGAGCATAACCAGCACCTCTGGTTTGCAGAGCAGACCTTTGGCGATCCGATCGACGTTGATCGGGTGCTGATGCACGCCCCGCCCGCCAAGGAGCGCATCGAATACGAAGCCGTGCCAGATGCGGCTTGGCAGAACTCCGTGCTGGGCATCTTGTTCAGCGATGCGGGCCTGATCGTCCGAGACAAAGGCGACCGCGCCGAAGTTCATTGCCCGTTCGCAGACCAGCACACGAGCGGCACCCGTGGCGCAGTCCTCTTCCCCGCAGGCGCAGGCCAGACTCTCGGCTGGGTGCGTTGTCTGCACGCCCACTGCACCGGACGCATCGCCACTGACTTCCTTAAAACCTTCCCCCAAGACGCGATCGATCGCGCCACACAAAAGGCTTCCCATGCAAATTGATCTTGAAAATGAATATGCAACCGCTCGCGCAGGCTCGCCCAGCAACGCCACGGAGAAATTCCCCACGAGCGGGAACTGGAGCGACATGGACCGAGCTTTCGACAACCTCGCCAACCGCCCGCCCAAGATCCCCACGGGGATCGGTGCTTTGGATACTATCTTGAAAGGCGGCTCTGCTGCCGGTGACTTCATCGGAGTTGGTGCGCCCGCAGGATCGGGCAAAACCATTCTGCTGCTCACCCTGCTCGCCAATGCCGCCCGCGCTGGGGCTATTCCGATCTACCTTTCAGCCGAGCTGGACGAGGGGGAAGTGGTTTCACGCCTACTCTCTCGGATAATGCTGGAGGCTTACATAGAGCGGCACGGGGCAAAGGCTTTGCACGCGCCCGCAGTCTCATTCGATGATCTGGTGAACCGCCTGGACCTGCAAGGCTCTGGCAAAGGCTGGGCCGATGATCTTGCTACCGCCCGCGAAACTGCCCGCGACCAACTTGGGGATGCCATCATCAAGCGCCTGCCCGATGCCGCGACTGATATCTGGGTGCGGAAAAGCATTACCGAAGTACGCGCAGCAAACCCAGACCGGCAGATCATCGTATTTGTGGACCCTCTACAGCGGCTCATGGTTGGGCAGCGTGACGACGGGCCGAACACCGCCGCCGATGGTCGCCAGCCGGAATCGCATGACCGCTACCAGATCATTTCGTCCACTCTGAAGCAGACCGCGACCGATCAGCAGGTTGCCATCTGGTTCGCCTCCGACATTGCAGGGGGAGTCAGCAGGCAGCTTCGCAATGGCGAAGATGAGAACATGATCTGGTACGCCGCCCCCGGTCCTATCGGAAACGCGATCACAGCAGGCTTCTCGCTCACTACGGGGCACAGCTTTATGGATGGCGTATCGGAGGAAACCGGGCCGCCCGCAGGAAAGAAGAACAAGCCAGCCGATACCGGAACCAGACTTCCCGGCGCGGGCCTACCGTGGGCGGGCATGACTCCGGGCGTTGGCTCCTGCGCGATCACCGCAGAAGAGGTGGCCGCTGGTGGGCCTCCCGAACAGACGCTGAAGCACCAGTTGGGCGAAACTATGTCTGTGCTTCGGACCACGAAACTTCGCAGCGGGAGACCCATGCGAGCGGCATTGCTCTCGGTGCCTGGGGCTTCGGTGCTTTATGACCCGCCCACTGAGCGCGATGCCGATGGGCCAGACCATGCAGACGGGAGCCAGATTTACTGATGGCTGACCCTCGAACATCCGCGCGGGTGCCTCTAGCGTTCTGTGCGCTGGTGGTGTCCCTGCGCAACGGGACGGCCAGGATCGATCCTCTGCCGGGTGCTTTCGTGCAGGTGAAGGCCCACCGCTACCCTTGGCGCTGGAAGATTCCTGTAGGGGTCGATACGGGCGCTCTGGATACCGATACTCTACGCACCCTTGCCGCAAAAGCTCTGTCTCCGAAGCTCGCCGTGGCTTTCGCCATCGTGACAGACCTTTGCGAACAGCAACGCGGCCGGCCACTGGTTCTGTCCGAGTCGATTGTGGCGGGCTGGCTCCGGGGCGAAGGCGACGAACGGAAGGCAGACCGGCGAGCGTTCCAGCGTCTACGCAAAGAGGCCCAGCGCCTCGCCAGCTTTGAGCTCGCCACCAAAGGACGGGGACAGTTCAAGCCCGTGCTGGTCGAGTCTGATGGCGGGCTGAAGGCCCACGGTGAGATCCTTAAAGTGATTCGCGGAAAGGTTAAGCCGAAAGCCGATGGCGGGAACGAATACCAATACGCCCACATCCCTGCCGCCACGCTGAAGCTGAAGGCGCAGTTCGCTGTTGTCGGCATCGGTATCGCTGGACTGATCCGCAGTACCCTGCATCCGAGGAGCAATGCACCCAGAGGCATCTCGCTTCGCAACCTCGCCCACGAGATCGGCCTGGGGACGAGCAACCTGCCGGTTCGGGGTGCTGCGAAGTTCTGGCCCCATGCCGCCGAGCAGGTGAGTGGAATCTTCAAAGCCGGGGATCTTGGCCGAGCCATACCGGGGCAACAAGACTGCCCGCCCGCAGACCGGATCTGGACGTTCCAGAAGTCCGAAGCTCTGGCGCAGAGCTACGCCCGAATCAGCAAGCGTTCGGGCATCTATCTGGTGGAGAGCAGAGCCGCTGGGAGAAAGGCGCAAAAGTGAAAACCCAAACTCTCACTTTCGCCCAAGCCGAGAATCGGCAAAAGCCCTTGCGTCCATTGCGTGATTCCCAGATTGCCCGATCTGAGTTGGACGTGTTCGACTGGGTATCTGGACGTGTTCGACTGGATATTTGGACGTGTTCGACTGGTCGCGGATTTGCCATAAGTCGAGAGGAACACTGAGGAATCGCCAGACCCGAGTTTCCGCATCTATTATATATAATATAATAGAAGAGAGACTGGAGTTTTTAGTACCTCTCCAAGACTCTTTTCTAGGGATTAGAAGAAGAGGTTTTCTAGTCTACGGGGAGTCCGTCGCCCCCCTCCGCTTGGAGCTACGGGGGACTCCTATCCGACTGTACGGGCAAGAGCCTGGGCTTCTTTGTTCCGGCCAGATCCTCTGTGCGGTGAGCTTTCCGCTAAATCCGAGGTGACTACATCGCCGCGATTCTATTCGTGGCTCTCAGCGGGGCGGTTGCGCCGAGGTTGGAAACGCTCAGGGACTGCCGGATCTCTGGGACTTCGGGGCGTCTATTCGACTCCGACAAGGGTTCGCGGATCAATCAATCCGCCCACCCGCCGATCCTCTACCCCGCGATCTCCTGGGCCACGCCAAAGCATCGAGAAGCGTCGGCAGGGGCCTGCGCGACTAGTGCTAGTCCGATCGAGGCGAAAAGGCCTGCGGTGGTGGGCGGAAGTTTGGGGTTAAGCGTAACGCCGGCGTGCGGGAAATCGAAACCGGCTTCGACTTCATTCGCCCCCGCGCTGACCACCGCAAACTGAAGGAACTGTTCGCCGCGCTGAAGCAGGAGCAACGTGACCGCGATACCCGCGCAAAGATGTCCGAAGCCGAGCGTCTACGGTTCGATCAGCAGAGGCGGCACCGATGAGCGCTGAAGAGACCGCCAAGCGCATCTGGGCCGCGATGCGGAAGAACCTTGAAGCCAATGGCATTACCCCCGAGTCCGAGCGCGACGACAAACGAAAAGCATACTCAGGCAAGAAGAAGCCAAACGCCGTTGCTCGCTCAAAGCACCCGACAAAGCCGACCCGATAAAACGTGTTCGATACGCGAAATAAAGTTTCTGAACTGCCCCGGAATCTTTGACGCAACTTTTATTTGCTCTACAACAGCTAGTTGCCCGGAGCATTTCGGCACCCGCCGAAATCGGGACCACATTCCACGAAAACCGCCATCAAACCCTTGGGAGAGTTGCACTTAATGAACGACAGTCAAACCATGAACCAGTCCGATTCAGAACCTACTAACGCGCCCGCAATCGCATCGGGCCACCAGCCAGCCGAACCCTGCCACTAGCAGTCTCCGACTCGCCTTCCCGCCCGTGGCGGAGCCGCTGGGCGGCGACGCATCTCGCCCTGGATGCGCGCGATCTCGGCGAGACCGGTTTGGTGGATCTCTTGCGGCGTTTTGTTGGCCGTGATTTGCCAGCGCAGCGCCCATCGCTAATAGGCCTGACCATCGGGGTGCATCCAGACTCCGTCGTCGGTGACCAAAGGCGTAAATAGTGGCTGCCCAATTCGATCACCGAGCGCAGGGTGAAGAGCAAGAATACTGCCCGGGAGCGTGGCCGCGAACCGCCTGCCTTGCGAAAACAGGGTGCTGCTAACCGAACCGGGATTTGCTACATTGGTTCTGATGGGGATTCGCGCTCTGATCGCTAGCTACAAGACCGGTGCGATCATTGTCGTGAACACGCTGCTGTTGTTCCTGGCTCTGAATTTTAGTCTCGAGGCGATTCTGGGTAGTGACGGAGCGCGTGTTCAGCAGTTTAGCCCGGCCGAGCGTTACGGCGATATCGCGCGTCGCCAGTATCCCGAGCTGACGGATGCCCAGTACGAGAAGCTTATGTCCGAGATCTGGCGCATCGACACATTCGTCTACGAGCCCTACACGCAGTTCAAGCCGGGAGCCTTCGCGGGTGAGTTTGTAAACGTCAGTCCTCATGGCTTCCGGGTGGGCCCCGATCAGGGCCCCTGGCCACCGGACGACGCCAACTACAATGTCTTCATCTTTGGCGGGTCGACCACCTTCAACCATGGCGTGACCGATGCGCAGACGATTTCGGCCCGCCTCCAGCCTCTGCTCGAAGAGGGCTCACAGCGACCGGTCCGCATGTACAACTTCGGGCGCGGCTACTACTTCTCGACTCAGGAACGCACGCTTTTCGAGAAGCTGCTCATGGACGGTTACGTTCCCGACCTGGCGATCTTCATCGACGGTCTCAACGACTTCTATAACCGCAGTGGCAATCCGCAGTTCAGTCCGCAGTTGAGCGGTCACCTGAAGCGTTCGATAGACAACTCACTGGCTCGACTGGCGTCAGGGGGAGCAACCCGCTTCACGGATTGGGCGCGCTCGCTGTTCCTGGTCAAGCTCGTCCAGACGAAGCTGAAAAAAACCAACCCGCCCAAGCCGCCCAAGCCCCCCAAGCCGCTACCGCAGAACTCGCTCGACGACGTGATCGGACGCTACCTTTCCAACAAGCGGATGGCAGAGGCGGTCGCTGCGGAGTGGGAGGTGGAGACGATCTGGATCTGGCAGCCGGTACCGACCTACGGCTTCGATGAGGCCTATCACCCGTTCACAACGAAGCGGAGAGCCAATGGGCCCCATGCCCGCTCGGGTCCCGGATACGCGCGGATGAAGGAACGTGCCAAAGAGCAGCCGCTCGGTCAGAACTTCTTGTGGCTTGCAGAGATGCAGCGCGATATGAAGGAAGTTTTGTACGTGGACTACGTCCACTACTCGCCGAAGATGTCCCGCCTGATCGCCGAACAGATCGACGATCGAATGCGGACTCGGGAACTCGGACCCTACCAAGCCCGACTCGTACCGGCGTTTCATGGGGGTGTTGCGCCAGCTGCACCGGTCAGCGATCGGCAGATCGAGCATCCTGGGTCGTCGGGTTCCATGGAATAAGCAGGGACTATCTGCGTTCCGCGATAGCGCTTGACGAATACCGCGCCGCAACGCAAACGGGAACTGTATGTCGGCCACCGTTCACACAAAACGCCCCGCAGGCAGGAGTTGCTGGAATGCAGAGCTTCTTTGATCCGGATCGCTAACTGTGATGGGCGATCGACTACCCCACCTGAAACGTGTCGGCGATCAGGGATGCGTTGTTTTCTTCGGATGCCGCGCCGACGATGGCGTACTCTACGAGTTTCTGGATTAAGAGATGAAGGTCGTTTTCGAATTCACCATTCCGGCCTCGTTGCTGATCGGGAGGAAACGACCTGCTTCTGTTTGCCTTGCGGGAGCCCTATCAGCAAACCCGGAAGAGATTCCCCCCCCGTTTCCGGCTTTTTTATCGACAACCCTCCCGGGAACGAGCGACATGGTCGCATCCCATGGGCAGTCGCATCCCGGCGGTGCCAAAATGCCGCCAAAGCACCATACTTACCCGGAGAAAACGCACCGAAGTAGGTATGACAGAAGGGGATAATCGACTAGTACTGCAAACAAGATGACCACAGGAATCAAGCTCCTGGTCACCCTCGTGGCCATTTCCGCGACGGCCACTCAGGCCATTGCCACCGACTTCCACCTCTATTTTCTCGGCGGCCAATCCAACATGGAAGGGCATGGATCAATCCAGGACCTGCCGGCGGCTCTCGCCGTGCCGCAACCCGAGGTCATGATCTTCCACGGCAACCCCGCACCGGATGGCTCATCCGCCGGCGGAAATGGTATTTGGGCCGGACTGAGACCCGGGCACGGTCATGGCTTTCGATCCAATGGCTCGGCAAACCAGTACTCCGATCGCTTCGGCATGGAATTGACCTTTGCTCGGACAATCGCAGAGCGCTTCCCCAAGCGACGAATCGCCATTCTCAAATATGCCAACGGCGGAACCTCTCTGGACCCCGCAGCGGCCAAGAAATTCGGATGCTGGGACCCTGCATTGGAACAGAGCGGCCAATTTGACTACTTCCTCAAGGCGCTGGCGCAGGCCAAATCCGACAAGGACATCGACGGCGACGCCAAGCCAGACAGACTGATCCCTGCGGGAATCGCCTGGATGCAGGGCGAAAGCGATGCCAACCATAGCCCCGAGATCGCCAATCGCTACCCCGAGAATCTGGACCGCTTTCTGAAAAGTGTTCGACGATCTCTGGGAAACAAGAATCTCGATATCGCGATCGGGCGCGTATCCCCCTCCCAACTTCCCCACCTTTTCTGGAAACACCTCGACACGATTCGAAAGGCCCAAGGCGATTTTGCACTTCAGGATGAGAATACGACCCTGATCACCAGCAGCGATGATTATGGATTCTCGGACTTCTGGCACTACGACGCAGACGGCTATATCGATCTCGGGCGCCAATTCGGGAATGCGTTGGCCGATCTGGAACTCGGTCGCACAACCGCAGACCACGCCCCCTGAATCAGAGCCTTTTGGTCTTCCGTCCCAGATAGTCGACCATCAGATAGGACCCCAGACGGTAGGAAACATGAAGGCCCTTTAGCGGGCTGACAGAAATCC